>NZ_JBSFTC010000017.1:0-80527 GCF_053590415.1 Nonomuraea sp. NPDC003201 | reverse complement strand
ACGCCTGCGGCTCCGCCAACGCCTGCGGCTCCGCCAACGCCTGCGGCTCCGCCAACGCCTGCGGCTCCGCCAACGCCTGCGGCCCCCACGGATGCCTCCCGCGCCGACGTGTCCCGCGCCGACGTGTCCCGCGCCGACGTGTCCCGCGCCGACGTGCCGATGTGTTCCGCGCCAATGTGTCCCACGCCGATGCGTTCCGCGCCCGCCTGACGCCTTGTCGACGTCACCCGCGCCCGTCGGCCAGTGGAGGTCGCCCATCGCCCGCTAGCTGGCACCACCCACACCTGACCTGCCACCAGCCAACGTCCGGACTACAGCCAGCCAATGTCCGGACTGCCGCCAGCCCACGCCAGGCGCGCCCGGCTCGCCGCCCACTGGCGCCACCCTCGCCCGGCTGGCCGCTCGTCAATATCGCCCGGTCCTCGACCGTCGGCGCCACCACGTCCGGTGGGGGTCACTGCGTCCGGTCGGCGTCACGACGCCACCGCGTTCGGTCTGCCCGCCGTCAACGCCAGCCGCCTTGCCCCCGCCGATACCGATCGTGCCCGCCGATACCCGACCGTGCCCGCCGATGCCACCTGAGAGCGGCCGGGCGGCAGGCGACGGCGCCCGTAGCGGGCCCAGGGGTCCTCCAGCGCCGCCTGCGGGCTGGTACGCCCGCGTACGCAACCCCTCATCCCCGCCCGACACGCGCGGCGGGCTCGTCGTTACGGGGATTGTGCTCGCCTATTACGAAAGGCCGCGGCCGACGCCATCGAGGTGCTCGCGGGCGGTGTGGGAGAACCGGTCACCGGCGGCGCACAGAGCGTGGGAGATGGGAGCTGGCCGGGCACCCGTGGGTGGGTGCCCGCCCGGTGAAGCGTGCGTCAGCGGTGATCTTCAGCGTGCATGCCCACACGGGGCGCGTCGATCACGACGTCGGTGAAGATATCGAAGACAAGAGCCAGGACGCCGCCCACGACGAACACTCCGGCGCCGATCCAGACGAGCGTCCAGTTGGCGGCCGTGAGGCCGAAGCCGGCCACCACCGTGCCCACCAGCATCACCGTCACCGCCAGCCACGATGACGCGCGCCCGGCGTGGCTGCCGAGATTCTCCGTATGCTCCGACTTCTTCCCCTCAACCATGATTAATCCTTCCTTTGCCGGTTATCGCGCTTATTGGTGCGAGCCGGCTCTCAACCGGCATACCCTCTGCCTTGACCCATTCTCCCAGATGGGTGTTGCGCCCTCGTCGTCACGGTGGCTGTGTCTGGTTGCGGAACCGCCTACGATGGCAACGGGGAAGTTTGTCTCGGCCTCTCCTCCTGGCGGCGCCGCCGGGGTAGACCTGCGAGGAGCTTTACATAAAGTGGCAGCCATTCTCGACAAGATCCTACGTGCCGGCGAAGGCAAGATCCTGCGCAAGCTCAAGCGGATCGCAGACCAGGTCAACTCCATCGAGGACGACTTCACGAGCCTGTCCGACGCGGAGTTGCGTGCGCTGACGGATGAGTTCAAGCAGCGCCATGCAGACGGTGAAACGCTCGACGATCTGCTTCCCGAGGCGTTCGCGACCGTGCGCGAGGCGGCCCGCCGCGTGCTCGGCCAGCGGCCCTACGACGTGCAGATCATGGGCGGCGCCAACCTCCATCTGGGCAACATCTCGGAGATGAAGACCGGTGAGGGCAAGACCCTCACCTGTACGCTTCCGGCGTACCTCAACGCCATCTCCGGCAAGGGCGTCCACGTCATCACGGTCAACGACTACCTGGCCAAGCGTGACGCCGAGACCATGGGCCGCATCCATCGGTTCCTCGGCCTCGAGGTCGGCTGCATCATCGCCGGCCAGCAGCCGGACGAGCGGCGCAAGCAGTACGAGGCCGACATCACGTACGGCACCAACAACGAGTTCGGCTTCGACTACCTGCGCGACAACATGGCGTGGTCGCTCGAGGAGTGCGCGCAGCGCGGCCACAACTTCGCGATCGTCGACGAGGTCGACTCCATCCTGATCGACGAGGCCCGTACGCCGCTGATCATCTCCGGCCCCGGCGAGCAGTCGGGCAAGTGGTACCAGGAGTTCGCCAAGATCGTGCCCCGCCTGCGCAGGGGCGTCGAGGCGAAGAACCCTGGCGAGGAGAGCACCGGCGACTACATCGTCGACGAGAAGAAGCGCACGGTCGGCATTCTGGAGGCCGGTGTCGAGAAGGTCGAGGACTGGCTCGGCATCGACAACCTCTACAAGCCCGAGCACACCCACCTCGTCGGCTTCCTGAACAACGCGCTCAAGGCCAAGGAGCTGTTCAAGAAGGACAAGGACTACATCGTCGCCGACGGCGAGGTCCTGATCGTCGACGAGTTCACCGGCCGCATCCTGCACGGGCGCCGCTACAACGAGGGCATGCACCAGGCCATCGAGGCCAAAGAGAGCGTGAAGATCAAGGACGAGAATCAGACTCTCGCCACGGTCACCCTGCAGAACTACTTCCGCCTCTACACCAAGCTGAGCGGAATGACCGGTACCGCCGCGACCGAGGCCAACGAGTTCCACCAGACGTACAAGCTGGGTGTCGTCCCGATCCCGACCAACCGGCCGATGGTCCGCAAGGACCAGGCCGACGTGGTCTACAAGACCGAGGACGCCAAGTTCGACGCGGTGGTCCAGGACATCAAGGAGCGCTACGAGGCCGGCCAGCCGGTGCTCGTCGGCACGACCTCGGTGGAGAAGTCCGAGCGGCTGTCCAAGGCGCTCAAGCGCCGCGGCGTGCAGCACGAGGTGCTCAACGCGAAGAACCACGCGCGTGAGGCGTCGATCATCGCCGAGGCCGGGCGCAAGGGCGCGGTCACCGTCGCCACCAACATGGCCGGTCGAGGCACCGACATCATGCTCGGCGGCAACTCCGAGTTCCGCGCCGACCTCGAGCTGCGCCAGCGCGGCCTCGACCCGGTCGAGACGCCGGAGGAGTACGAGAAGGCCTACCCCGAGGCGCTGGAGAAGGCCAGGGCTGCGGTCAAGGCCGAGCACGACGAGGTCACCTCGCTCGGCGGCCTCTACGTTCTCGGCACCGAGCGCCACGAGTCGCGCCGCATCGACAACCAGCTCCGCGGCCGTTCCGGCCGTCAGGGCGACCCCGGTGAGTCGCGGTTCTACCTGTCGCTCGGCGACGATCTCATGCGCCTGTTCAACTCGGCCAGGGTCGAGATGATCATGACCAGGCTGCAGATCCCCGATGACCAGCCGATCGAGTCC
This sequence comes from Nonomuraea sp. NPDC003201, assembly GCF_053590415.1. Lineage (NCBI taxonomy): Bacteria > Bacillati > Actinomycetota > Actinomycetes > Streptosporangiales > Streptosporangiaceae > Nonomuraea > Nonomuraea sp. NPDC003201. The sequence continues at coordinate 77,296 of NZ_JBSFTC010000017.1, read as the reverse complement.
GGCATCGTCTCCAAGGCCATCGCCTCCGCCCAGCACCAGGTCGAGCAGCAGAACTTCGAGATCCGCAAGGAAGTTCTGAAGTACGACGAGGTCATGGACCGCCAGCGCAAGGTCATCTACGCCGAGCGCCACCGCGTGCTGGAGGGCGCCGACCTGCACGAGCAGGTGCGCGGCTTCGTCGGCGAGGTGATCGACGGCTACGTGCAGGGCGCCACGTCCGAGGGCTTCGCCGAGGAGTGGGACCTCGACAAGCTGTGGAAGGCGTTCGGGGAGCTCTACCCGATCTCGATCAGGATCGAGGACCTCATCGAGGAGGCCGGCTCTCGCGAAGAGCTGTCCGCCGAGTTCATCTCCGAGAAGGTCAAGGCCGACGCGCTCGAGGCGTACGCCAGGCGCGAGGAGGAGTTCGGCCCCGAGACCACGCGCGACCTGGAGCGCCGCGTGATCCTCTCGGTCCTCGACCGGAAGTGGCGCGAGCACCTGTACGAGATGGACTACCTGCGCGAGGGCATCGGCATGCGGGCCTACGCGCAGAAGGACCCCAAGATCGAGTACGCCCGCGAGGGCTTCGAGATGTTCGCCGCGATGCTCGAGGGCATCAAGGAGGACTCGGTCGGGTTCCTGTTCAACCTCGAGGTGGAGGTGCAGGAAAACCCGATCGTCGAGGAGGAGGACGCGGTCATCGCGGAGACCCGCTCGATCATCGCGCGCGGGCTGCGCGGGCCTGAGCGTCCGGCCGAGCTCGAATACTCCGCGCCCGGCGAGCAGGGCGAGGTCGAGCACACCCGCGTCCGCACCACTTCGGCGGAGCGGGCCGCGTACGGAAACGTGGAGCGCAACGCGCCCTGCCCGTGTGGGTCGGGCAAGAAGTACAAGCGCTGCCACGGCGACCCCAAGAACGCGGCCTGACGCTTCTTTTTGAGACCCCCACCTCGTGTGGGGGTCTCTTTTTTCTGCCGTGTCTTTTCTGGGCTCTTTAAATGCCTTTTTCTATGCCGTCTCGAAGTCCGTGCAGAGCCATTGGGCGCCTCTCCGTTCGAGCCGTATCGCCAGGACGCGGTTGCGGTCGCCGCAGTGCACCAGCATGCACATCTCCACGGCACCGTCCCTGGGCTCCTTGACGTGCACGCTGCCGGCGAACGGGGGGCGGCTGGTCCTGATCATCTGTCCTGCCTGGACCAGCTCTCGGTAGGCGCGAGCTGTGAGCTTGTCGGCCACGGTCTCCGGCGGGCGGCGGCCCGCGAGCACCTCTGCCAGCGCCTGCCCGAGGTGGCGCAGCTTGCGCTCATCGGGGATGGATCCCGGCGGGCCCCATACGAGGGGGTGGGGGTCCAGGGCCAGGGTGCCGTGGATTTCCGGGGGTGCGATTTCCGATGTCGGCTGCTCTTCGTCGTAGGGGGGTTCGGGGGTGGGGGTGACGCCGATGCGGGGGGTTGTTGACACGCATCCTCCAAATTCTTGGACGAAGAAAGAATCGTTATAAGGAGTTTTCGGTCTGGGCTGGGAATACAAATGCCGCCAACTTCTCCTGGGGGTGGCTGGGTTCGTCCGTCTTTGATGGAGAAGATTTTTGGAAGTTGGATCCCCTTGGGGTGGGGGTGGGCGGCTATTCCGGACGTGATTGGCGTGGTTGCGGGCGTCCCAAACCATTTTGGGCATGCGGGTAGTGGGGTGGTGGTCGTCCCTTTTCCGGGGGGCGTGAGCGGACTCCCGCCGTTGATTGGCGCCGGGTGCGCTTTGGTGGCGCGGGTGGGGTGAGGTGGTCGGGGCTGCGCGGGCGCGTCGTCTGTGGTGCCCGGGCGGGGCTGTGGTGGGTGCCGCTGTCTCGCCGTTGGGTGGCGGTGGCGCCGGGTGCGGCCGTGGGTGGGGGTGGTTAGGTTTCGCCTGAGTCGAGGTCTGGTTCGGGTTCGCGGCCCGGGGTGAGGATGTTGAGTTTGCGGATGAGGAAGGTGAAGACGGCGTAGTAGACGACGCCGTAAATCACCCCCAATATCAGGATCCCGGGCAAATTCTGGGTGTTCGACTTGCTGGCGTTCAGGAGCATGTCGAGCAGGCCGGCGGAGAAGCCGAATCCCAGTTGTCCGCCGATCAAGGTGGTCAGGGCCATGGCCAGGCCGGTCAGGATGGCGTGCACCACCAGGAGCAGGGGGGCCACGAAGATGAAGGCGAACTCGATCGGCTCCGTGATCCCCGTGACGAACGACGCCAGGGCGGCCGAGAGCATGATGCCGCCCACCGTGGCGCGGCGGTGGGGTGGGGCGGCGCGCCACATGGCGAGGGCGGCGGCCGGCAGGGCGAACATCATGATGGGGAAGAAGCCGGCCATGAACTGGCCGGCGTGCGGGGCGCCGCCGAAGTAGCAGTTCCAGTCCCCGCCCAGCACCCGGCCGCCCACCTCGCACTGCGGCACCACGTACCAGACGACGGAGTTGACGAAGTGGTGCAGGCCGAGGGGGATGAGCAGGCGGTTGATGAGGCCGTAGATGCCGGTGCCGATCGGGCCGATGGCGGCCAGGGCCTCGCCGGCGTGGCGGATCCACTCGCCGATCACCGGCCAGAGCCAGCCGAAGACCACGCCGATGAGCAGGGCCACGATGGAGGTGATGATCGGGACGAATCGGCGACCGCCGAAGAAGGCCAGCCAGGACGGCAGCTTGATGCGGTGGAAGCGCTGCCAGAGGAGGGCGGCGACCAGGCCCATGACGATGCCGCCGAGGACCTTGGTCGGGTTCTGCATGCCGTAGTTGATGATCTCCTTGATGCCCTGGGCCTGGGCCTCCTTGATGAGGACGGTGTCGCGGATGTCGGAGCCGAAGAACATCACCTTGGTCACCCGGTCGAAGACCAGGTAGCCGACCACGGCGGCCAGGGCGGTGGAGCCGTCGGCCTTGCGGGCGAAGCCGATCGCCACTCCCACGGCGAACAGCAACGGCAGGTTCTCGAAGAGCGCCGCGCCGGCCGCGGCCAGCACCTCGGCTACCTGGTTCATCCAGGCGAACCCGGCCACGTCCGCCAGGCCGCCCGGCTCGGCGCCGTTGGAGCCGAGCATGTCGGGCTGGCCGAAGCGCAGCAGCAAAGCGGCGGCGGGCAGGGCGGCGATGGGCAGCATGAGGGAGCGGCCCAGCCGCTGGAGCACGGTCATCACGCGAGCGAACGGCGAAGGCCGGGCGGCGGTGGTCTCGTTCACCGGGCGTTCCTCCGAGCCGGGTGAGGCCTCAGCCCCGTCTTACGGGCATTTCCAGGATGGTGCGCAACTGGTAGCGATCCGCACGATACGTGGACACGCCCAGCTCCGCACAGACGCCGCCGGCGAACGACCTGCGCTGCAGCAGCAGTACGGCGCCGCCGCGCGGGAGCTTCAGCAGGTCCGCGTCGCTCGGGTCGGCGATGCCGCCGTCGATGGTGAGCTCGCCGGCGTCCATGACCAGGCCGTAGCGGCTCTCCAGCAGCTCATAAAGTGATTTATCCGACAAGTCGTGGGAACCCAGGTCGGGGGCGAGCTTGACCGGGATGTGCGCCCGTTCGATGGACAGGGGTTCCCCGTCGGCCATCCGCAGCCGCTCGATGAAGTGCACCTCCTCGCCCGGCTGGATCCCCAGCTCCTTGGCGAGGTGCGCGCTGGCCCGCACGATCCGGCGATCGAGGTCGCGCGAGCCCGGGATCATGCCCCGCGCCCTCATGTCGTCGGTGAACGACGTCAGCTGCAGCGCCAGCTCGATCTTGGGCCGGGCGACGAACGTCCCCTTGCCCGGCACCCGGTGCAGGCGGCCCTCGGACACGAGGTGGTCGACGGCCTGCCGTACGGTCATCCTGGACAGGCCGAAGCGCTGGCAGAGCTCGCGCTCGGACGGGATGGCCGCCCCGATGCTCAGCTCGTCGCTGTCGATGAGGTCCAGCAGGATCTCGCGGAGCTGGAAATACTTGGGCACCGGGCTGTCCGGATCGATGTGCGCCACGGATCCTCCCCTCGATCGCGACCTTGGCAATGGGTTATGGTTCGTACTGGTCTAGTCCGGACTAGACCACATGTCGCGAAAGACGGTCAAGTCCGCGTCGCAGTCGATCAAGGAAAGAGCCCGAGATGACCACGAAGATGCGCAGCGAGATCGCCGAGCAGCCGGCCGCGCTGCGGGCCACCCTGGACTCCCTGCTGCCGAGGGTCGACGAGGTGAGAGCAGTGGGCGAGCAGACTCGCCAGCTGCTGTTCATCGCGCGCGGTACCTCTGACAATGCTGCAGTTTATGGGCGATACCTGGTCGAATCACACGCGGGCCGCCTGGCCGCGCTGGCCGCGCCCTCGATCGCCACGACGTACAAGCGCAAGCTTGACCTGGACGGGGTGCTGGCCGTCGCGATCTCGCAGTCGGGGCGCACCGAGGAGATCGTCGAGACGCTGGCCTGGGCCAAGGACTGCGGGGCCAGGACCGTCGGCATCACGAACGGCGGCGAGCAGAGCCCCCTCGCGCAGGCCGCCGACGTGGCCCTGTGCACGGTCGCCGGCGAGGAGAAGGCCGTTCCCGCGACCAAGACGTACACGACGCAGCTCGCGGCCCTGGCCGTGCTCGCGCTGGGCCTGGGCGCCGACGTGGACGCGGAGGACCTGCGGCGGGTGCCCGAGGCGGTGGAGAAGCTGATCACCGAGCCGGGCGACCTGGAGGCCGTGGTCGAGGGCCTGCTGGACAAGCCGGGCGTGGTCGTGTCCGGGCGCGGGCTGGCGTTCTCGACGGCCCTGGAGACGGCGCTGAAGCTCAAGGAGGCCTGCTACCTGCACGCCATGGGCCTGTCCTACGCCGACCTGCTGCACGGCCCCATCGCCGTGGTCGACGCCGACACGCCCGCGCTGCTGGTCGCCGCCGAGAACAGCCCGACCCTGTCCGGTACGGTCGCGCTGGCCGAGCGGGTGGTGGCCGCGGGCGCGGCGGCGTACACGATCGGTGGGGGCGACGCGCTCGCACGGGCGGGCACCGCCGCGCTGAACGGCCCCGACCTGCCCGAATGGGTGGCTCCGATGGGATTGATCGTGCCCGGTCAGCTCCTCACCGAGGCGCTGGCCCGCAGGCTCGGCATCGACCCCGACGCGCCGCGCGGGCTGAACAAGGTCACCCAGACCGACTGAAATAGCCTGGTCACAAGAGCTCTAGGGAGGGCCGGATGGCGGCTGACGCGAACGCGATCATCGCCGGTTTGGGCGGGGCCGACAACATCATCGAGATCGAGCCCTGCATCACCCGGTTGCGCACGGAGGTGCACGACGCGTCCAAGGTCGATCAGGCCGCCCTCAGGGCGGCGGGCGCGCACGGCGTGATGGCCGCGGGGAACGTGGTCCAGGTCGTCGTCGGGCCGGAGGCGGACACCATCGCCAGCGACATCGAGGACATCATCGGCTAAGGGCGAGACCATGACGACTGTTCTCGCCCCGGTTGAGGGGGCAGCTGTGGGGTTGGCCGCCGTGCCCGACCCGGTGTTCTCCGCCGGGCTGGTCGGGCCGGGGGCCGCGATCGACCCGCTGCGCGGGCCGGGCAAGGCCGTAGCCCCCATAGCTGGAAAAATCATGAAACTGCATCCGCACGCGTACGTCATCGTCGGAGACGACGGCAGAGGCGTCCTGGTGCACCTGGGCATCGACACGGTCCAGCTCAAAGGCCAGGGGTTCGAGCTCCTGGCCGCCGAGGGCGACCGCGTGAGCGCCGGTCAGCCCGTCGTGGCCTGGGACCCGGCGGTCGTCGAGGCGGGCGGCCGCTCGCCGGTCTGCCCGGTCGTCGCGCTCGACGCCCTCTCCGGGTCCGTGACCGAGGTCGCGGAGGGGGCGGTTCACGCGGGGGACGAGCTCTTCCGATGGGAATAGCTCCGGAACGAGCGTGTCCGCCGAGACGGCAGAATGTACACGCGCTATCGCACGAGGGTCCGGCTGGTCTGGACCGGCACCAGAAGGAGGAGTAATGGGTGAGCGCAAGGTCACCGTGGCGGCGGAAGTGGGGCTGCACGCCCGGCCCGCCGCGACGTTCGTCCAGCGGGCGAAGAAGGCCCCCATGGACATCACGGTGACGAAGTCCCACGGCAGCCAGCAGGTCAACGGCAAGAGCATCCTCGCGATCATGGCCCTGGACGTCAGGCAGGGCGAGACCGTCGTGATCAGCGCGGAGGGCGAGGGGTCGGAAGAGGTCCTCGACGAGCTGGCCGCGATCGCCGCGGCGCCATGAACCTGCGGGGGGTCGGGGTCAGCCCGGGCATCGGGCACGGCCCCGCGTACGTGCTGACCGTCTCCGTGCCCGAACCCCCCGAGGGCGCCACCTACACCGGTGAGGCGGATCAGGAGAAGGAGCGCGCGATGGCCGCGCTCACACAGGTCGCGGGAGAGTTGGAGGCCCGGGGGAACCAGGCGGGCGGCGAGGCCGAGGAGATCCTCAAGGCCCAGGCGCTGATGGCCGAGGATCCCGGGCTGGTCGTCAAGGTGCGAACGTTGATCGACCGCGGCCTAGCCGCCCCGAGGGCGGTTTTTGAAGCTTTCACGAAATATCGGCACGTACTGGCCGGGTCCGGGGGCTACCTGGGCGAGCGGGCCGCCGACCTCGACGACATCAGGGACCGCGTGATCGCGCTGCTCTACGGGCACGCCATGCAGGGGCTCCCGGTCGCGCCCGAGGAGCCGTACGTGCTGGTCGCCAGGGACCTCGCGCCCGCCGACACGGCGATGCTGCGCAAGGAGGACGTCGCCGCGTTCGTCACCCAGGAGGGCGGCCCCACCAGCCACACCGCGATCATGGCCAGGGCGATGGGCGTGCCCGCCGTCGTGGCCTGCCCGGGCGCGCTGGAGATCCCGCCGGGCGTCCGGGTGATGGCCGACGGCACGTCGGGAGACGTACACGTCGAGCCGGCCGAGTCCGACGTGGCCGAGGCGGTCGGCGCGGACGCGGCGCGGCAGGCGGCGATCGCCGCGGCCAAAGGGCCGGGCAGGACCGCCGACGGGCACCCGGTTCCGCTGCTCGCCAACATCGGCGGCCCCGCGGACCTCGACGACGCCGTCAACGCCGGGGCCGAGGGGATCGGGCTCTACCGCACCGAGTTCCTCTTCCTCGACAGGACCGGGCCGCCGTCCACGGAGGAGCAGCGGCGGGCCTACCGCGCGGCGCTGGAGGCGTTCCCCGGCGGCAAGGTGGTCGTGCGGACCCTGGACGTGGGCGCGGACAAGCCGCTGGCGTTCCTGCCCGGACCCGCCGAGCCGAACCCGGCGCTCGGTGAGCGGGGGCTGCGCAGGTTCAGGAGATTCCCCGACGTCATGGCGGCGCAGCTCGGCGCGCTCGCGGCCGTCGCCTCCGAGCGGCTCCAGGTGATGGCGCCGATGGTGGCCACGTCCGAGGAGGCCGCGTGGTTCGCGCAGGAGTGCCGGGCCAGGGGCCTGGCGAACGTGGGCGCGATGGTCGAGATCCCGTCGGCCGCGCTGCGCGCCCGCGAGCTGCTCACCCGGGTGGACTTCGTCTCGATCGGCACCAACGACCTCGCCCAGTACGCCTACGCCGCGGACCGCCAGGTCGGCGCCGTGAGCGCGCTGCACGACCCGTGGCTGCCCGCGCTGCTGGACCTGGTCGCCATGACCGCGGCCGCCGCCGCGAGAGCGGGCAAGCCGTGCGGCGTCTGCGGCGAGTCGGCCGCCGACCCGGCGCTGGCCTGCGTGCTCGTCGGGCTCGGGGTCTCCTCGCTGTCGATGGGCGCCGCGGCGCTGCCCGCCGTACGCGCCGTGCTGGCCGCGCACACGCTCGAGCAGTGCGAGCGGGCCGCCGAGGCCGCGCGGGCGCAGACGACGGCGGCTCAGGCGCGTGCGGCGGCCCGTGTGCACCTGTCAGGGCTCACCCGGCTGGGGCTGTAACCGGGGCCACATCCGGCCGTCTTGGTAAAGGGACGGTCTGGTGTGGGTTGTCTCATGGATACCTTTGGAGGCATGCTTCGACGGATCGGTATGGCAGGCCTCCTCGCGATCGCTCTGACAGCCTGCGGCGCAGGCGGCAGCCCGGCGGGTGCGACCCCGACCGGAGGAGGCAAGGCCGCACCGCCCGCGCAGACCCCGCAGACCCCGCAGACCCCGCAGACGACGCCTCCGCAGACGACGCCGCAGAGCCCGCCGCAGGCGCGGCAGGGCGCCGTGGAGCGCGTCCTGGCGAAGATGAGCGTCGAGGAGAAGGTCGGCCAGCTCTTCATGCCCGTCCTGTACGGCACCGCGGCCGACACGGTGTCGGGCGAGAACCAGGCCAGGTACGGCGCCCAGACCCCGGCCAAGGTGATCGCGAAGTACCACCTCGGCGGCGTGATCCTCTTCCCGCACAACATCAAGGGCGTCGGCCAGGTCGTCGGCCTCACCAACGGCCTGCAGCGCGCGTCCAGGGACGTGCCGCTCCTGATCGGCACCGACCAGGAGAACGGCCTGGTGGCCAGGATGTCCGCGCTCATGACCGACTTCCCCGGAGCCGCCCAGATCGGCGCCACCAGGAACCCCGACCGGGCCCGGGCCGTGGCCAGGGCCACCGGCGAGGAGCTGCGCGCGCTCGGCGTCAACCTCGACTTCGCCCCGGTCGCCGACGTGAACGTGAACCCCAAGAACCCGGTCATCGGCCCCCGGGCCTACGGCAACGACCCGGCGCGGGTGGCGAAGATGGTCGCGGCGGCGGTCAAGGGGTTCGGCGAGGCGAAGGTGGCCGCCACCGCCAAGCACTTCCCCGGCCACGGCGACACCGACGTCGACAGCCACACCGGGCTGCCGGTGATCAAGCACACGAAGGCGCAGTGGGAGAAGATCGACGCGCCGCCGTTCAGGGCGGCGATCGAGGCGGGCGTGGACGCCGTGATGAGCGCCCACCTCGTCTTCCCCAAGCTCGACCCGTCGGGCGACCCGGCCACGCTGTCCAAGCCCATCCTGACCGGCCTGCTGCGGCAGAAGCTCGGCTTCAAGGGCGTGATCTCCACCGACGCGCTCAACATGGAGGGCGTGCGCAAGAAGTACAACGACGGGGAGATCGCGGTGCGGGCCGTGCTGGCCGGGGCCGACCTGCTGCTCATGCCGAACGACCTGCCGAAGGCCTACCAGGCGGTGGTGGCGGCGGTGCGGTCGGGCCGGATCTCCAAGGAGCGGCTCGACCAGTCCGTCACCAGGCTGCTCTCGCTCAAGCAGGCCAAGGGTTACCTGACCGAGGCCCCCGCCGCCGACGCGGAGAAGGCGGCCGGCGTGCTGCGCTCCGCGGCGCACCGCAAGCTGGCCGCCCAGGTCACGCGCTAGCTAGTGCGCGCCGCGCAGGCCGCCGGCGATGAACATCCCGGCCAGCATGGCGAACAGGAACGCCTGTAGGAACTGGATGAACATCTCGAACGCGGTCATCACGATCGTCATCAGCACGCCGAGGACGCCGAGCCCCGCGCCCAGCGGGGTGAGCCGCTCGAACAGGAACCAGAAGCCCACCGAGCTGAAGAAGGCCACGAGGATGTGGCCGGCGAACATGTTCGCGAACAGCCGTACGAAGTGGGTGAACAGCGACGTGATGAACACCTCGGCCAGGATCAGCGGGGCATAGAGGCCGTACGCCCAGCCGGGCAGGCCCGGGAGGTGCACGATGCCCCTCAGGTAGCCGCGCACGCCGTGGTGCCGGACGCCGAGGTAGACCTTGATGCCGTACACCATGAGCGCCAGCACCAGGGGGAAGGCGATGTGCGCGGCGACGGGGAACTGGATGAGCGGGACGATGCCCATCAGGTTCCAGATGAGCACGGTCAGGAAGATCGTGAGGAGGAAGCCCATCCATCGGTCGGAGTCGGCGCCGAGGTTGGGCCGGGCGATCTGGTCGCGTACGAACAGGTACGCGTACTCGCCGATGCTCTGCCAGCCGCGTGGGATGATCTTCGGCTTGGCGAACGCGGCCCAGCACAGGGCGATGGCGATGACCGAGCTGAGCAGGGCGATGAGGACCGGTTTGGTGAGCCATTCCGGGCCGCCGGGGAAGATCGGCGCGAACTCGAAGAGTTCCAGTCCCGGGGCGGTCCATCGGTCAGGGGAAGGGGAGGTGATCAGGATCGTCGTCCGCACGGCGGTCCTTTCTGGGTAGCGACTATCGCTGGAAGCACACCTTAACCGGATATATCGGGCGACCTTTTTATGGGGTTTTAACGGTTTATAAGTGCCGGTGACGTTCTATTCTGGAACGGTGCTTACGGGTGTGCTCATCGACTGGGGCGGGGTGCTGACGACCAGCCTTTCCGACTCCATCGCGCGCTGGATCGCGGCGGACAGGATCGACGGCGACCACTACCGCCAGGTGATGCGGAAGATGGTCGACCACGCTTACGGCGACGGTGTCGGCGAAAGCGTCGTCCACGCGCTGGAAAGGGGCGAGATCGACGGCTCCGCCTTCGAGCGCGACCTCGCCGCCCGGCTGCTGACCGTCGACGGGGTGCCGCCCGTGGCCGAGGGGCTGCTGGAGCGGATGTTCGCGGGATTCGAACGCGTTGACGCAATGTACGACATGCTCCGCGACGTACGGAAAAATGGTGTCAAAACGTGTTTGGTATCTAACTCTTGGTCGAATGAGTATCCTCGCGCCGACTGGGACGAGCTCTTCGACGCGATCGTGATCTCCGGCGAAGTCGGCATGCGCAAGCCCGAGCCGCGCATCTACCACCACGCGGTCGAGCTGATCGGCCTGGCCTGCGAGGAGTGCGTGTTCATCGACGACATCGAGGCCAACATCCTGGCCGCCCGCGCGCTCGGCATCGCCGGCATCCATCACCAAGATGCCAACTCGACCATCGAGGAACTCGAGTCTCTCCTCCGTCTCACGCTGCGACGGGCATGATAGAGCCCTTGTACGCCGAGACAGGGCCGCCGCCGAGTGCGGACCTCCATCTCGGCACGCCGAGCTGAGCTCGGCCAGAAAGAAAGCACGAAAGGTTCGTCATGCGCGTCTATCTGCCGTGCACTCTCCCGGCACTGGCCCACGCGGTCGAGTCGGGAGAGCTGGGTCCGGCCCCGCTGACCGGCTACGCGGTGACCCCCGCGCTGACCGAGTGGTACGCCTCGGGCGACACCGAGGAGCTCGAATACGTGGCGCTCACCGAGGCGGCCCGCGCGTCGCTGCGGATGCTGGCCGCCGACCGCGCCGACGGCGCCGAGACCGCGTTCCGGCGCGTGGTGGTCGCCGCCGAGGTGCCGGAGCGCTCGGTCGCCGCCGGAGTCGATCTGGAGGAACGGGCGAGAGTACGCCTCGCCGACCCGATCCCGCTGGCCAAGGTGGCCGCGGTGCACATCGACGACCACGAGGCGATCACCGACATCGAGGCCGCCGTCGCCGCGCTGCCGGCCGCGGACGAGGGCGACGACGACGCGAGATTCGCCGTGGACGGGGCCGAGGCGCACGAGCTCATGTGGTATGCCACGCAGGAGATTTCCGACCTTCTGCGATCATAACGGTGACGTTACATCGATCACACTTCCTTGACCGTTTGGAGCCGGGCCTCGCTAGTGTCGCGATCTAGCAAGTGTTGTTTACGCAAGGAGTCGGTCCAAGTGAAGCTTCGAGTTGCCGCTACTGTCCTGGGAGCCGTCGCGGCGGTCCTCCTGGCGGGCGCGCCCGCGCACGCCCAGGCCAAGCCGGGCGACCACAAGGACCCGTCCAAGTCGGGCTGCTGGAACTCGGCCAAGGTGGTCAAGACCGCCCCCATCAAGAGCCGCCTCGACGGCAACGTCGGAACGATCAAGCTCTGGTGGTCCGGCAAGTGCAAGACCAACTGGGTCGAGATCCGCACGGCCTCCTCGGCGACCGGCACCATCAGCGTCTACGCGGCGGACGGCCGCTACGACCAGTTCCGCTTCAAGGCGGGTAACAAGGGCCGGCACTGGGGCAACATGGTCTGGGCCAACAACATGTGCGCCTGGGGCAGCGCCTCGATCCAGTGGAACGGCGGCCGTGGAGGTCAGAACGGCGCCGGCACCACCGCGAAGGCCTGCGGCTAGCTCTCCCTCCAGGGGCCGTGGCCGGATGGTCGCGGCCCCTGTTCTGGGCGTTCATCGAAACGTCACACGTGCCGTCTAAGCTTGTCGCAACATGACAAAGCACATCATCTGGGATTGGAACGGCACGCTCTTCCACGACATCGACGCCGTGGTGGGGGCCACCAACGAGGTCTTCAAGCCGTACGAGCTTCCTGAGATGACCGCCGACGGTTTCCGCGCGGTCTACACCCGGCCCATCTGGGTCGCCTACGAGCGCATGCTCGGCCGCCCCCTGACCGAGGGGGAGTGGGAGCTGCTCGACGACGGGTTCCACGAGCACTACTTCCGGCTGAGCGACGCCTGCGCGCTGGCCGCCGACGCAGAGCTGGTCCTCGCGAACTGGACGGGCACCCAGTCGCTCTGCTCGATGGCGCCGCACGCGCACCTCGTGCCCAAGGTCGACTCGTTCGGCATCACCCGGCACTTCACCCGCATCGACGGGCTGCTGGGCACCACGGGCGGCGAGAAGGCCGCGCACATGACGGCGCACATCACGGCCCTCGGGATCGATCCCGCCGAGGTCCTCGTGATCGGCGACAGCGTGGACGACGGGCTCGCCGCGCGGCACGTGGGGGCCAAGGCGGTGCTGTACACGGGCGGCATGACGACCCGCGCCGAGCTGGCGAGCATCGGCTTTCCCGTGGTCGACACGCTGGCGGACGCGCTGAATTTCGCGTAAAACCTTCATGCCCGAATCGCCAAGGCGTCGGCCCCGCGTATCGCGCCGGCCGTACCGTAGGTGGACACGAACGGCGGCGCCCGCCGTACCCTATGCAGGGTCACCCCCCAGGAGGCTGCCATCAACCGCCTTGTGCTGTGGAACATCGACCTCACGCTGGTCGACGTCGCCATCGTGACCAGAGACGCCTACGCGGAGGCGTTCCGCGTCGTCACCGGGCGACCGCTGGTCAAACTCGTGCCCCCGCTGGGGCGCCCGGACTCCGAGATCGTCTTCGAGACGCTCGCCGTCAACGGCATCCTGGCCGAGGACGACCATCTGCCCAAGTTCCTGTCGGCGCTGGCCGTGGCCTTCGCCGACCGGCGCGGGCGGCTGGCCAAGGAGGGGCGGGCGCTGCCGGGGGCCAAGGACGCGCTGAAGTCGGTGGCCAGGCTCGACGGCGTGATCCAGACGGTGCTGACCGGGACCATCAGGAGCAACGCCGTGCACAAGCTCAAGGCGTTCGGGCTGGACAAGCACATCGACTTCACGCTGGGCGGGTACGGCGAGGAGGTCTACCCCAAGGCGACGCTGCTGCAGGTGGCGCAGTCCCGGGCCAAGGAGCGCCTGGGCACGCCGTTCACCGCGGCGAACACCGTGGTGATCGGGGACTCCACGCGGGACGTCCAGGCCGCCAAGATCGGCGGTGCGGCGATGATCGGGGTCGCCTCGGGCCGGTCCATGGCGGCCGAGCTACGCGAGGCGGGGGCCGACGTGGTGCTGCCCGACCTCTCCAACGCCTCCGAAGTCGTCGCCGCCGTGGCGGGCCTCACCTCCCCGGTCGGCCGCACCGCCTAGCATCACGTGCCGCCGCCGCCGAGAGTGTTGAGGAAGCGGGCGGCGGCCGGGGCGGCCACGCCGGCGCCGGTGCCCGCGCCCTCGGCGATGACCGCGAAGGCCAGGTCGCCGCGGTAGCCGATGAACCACGAGTGGGTCGGCGGCTCCTTGCCCGACCCGAACTCCGCCGTGCCCGTCTTGCCGGCCGTGCCCTTGGGGAACTGGACGGCGTGGGCGGTGCCGTCCGTCACCACGGCCGGCATCAGCTTGCGCAGGGCCGCCACCACGCCGTCCTCCAGCGGCCGGGGGTTGGTGGGCTGGGCGTCCGGGATCAGCTCCTCCTTGACGAGGGTCGGGGAGATCCAGGCGCCGGAGGCGATGGCGGCCGCGACCGAGGCCATGTTGAGCGGGCTGGCCAGGACGCGGCCCTGGCCGATGCCGGCGGAGGCGAGGTCCGTGTCGTCCTTCGGGTCCGGAAACTCGGCGCGGACCGCGGGCACGCCGGGGGTGATCGGGGTGCCGAAGCCGAAGCTGCGGGCGACCTGGGCCAGCCGGCCGCCGTTCAGCCGGCCCACGCTCATCTCCCCGAACGTCGTGTTGCACGAATGCGCGAACGCGTCCTGGAACGACAGCGTGCCGAAGTCCTCGAAGTCGGCGTTGTGGAACGGGAAGCCGCCGATGTTCTTCTCGGCGGGGCAGGTGACCTGGCGGGACGGCTCGACCCCGTCCGCGACCAGCGCGGAGGCCGTTACGACCTTGAACGTCGAGCCGGGCGGATACTTGCCGAGCAGGGCCCGGTTGAAGCCCCCCGGCTTGTTCACCACCGCGAGGATCTCGCCGGTCGAGGCGCGCAGTGCCACCAGGGACGCCGGTTCCGACACATCCTCCAGGGCCTTGGCCCCGGCGCTGTGGACCTTCAGGTCGATGGTGGTCTGGAGCGGGCGATATCCACTGGCACGGACGACCGTCTGGATGGGTTTGTCCCCCTCGTACAGGTCGATCCGGGAGCGGGCGGGCTTCTTGAAGCGGTCGGGGAACGTCTGCCTGATGCCCTCCACGAGCTGCTGCACCGAGCCGGGCGCGGACGGCGTGTTGATCGCGGTGCCGTCGGCGGCCAGGACCCGCAGCGGGTCGCCCTGCTGGGAGATCACCCGCAGCGAGCGCCCCTTCTTGAGCAGCGGGTGGATGGCGGCCGGCGTCCAGGCGACCTTCCACCTGCGGTCGCGCTCCACGAGCTTGAGCTCGCCGTCGTAGGTCCAGTCCTGCTGGCCGAGCAGCCTGGCGTGGAAGCCGACCTCGTCCCCCGGGGAGGAGGCGAAGACGCCCGTCGGCCTCGGGCGGTTGAAGGACGCCTCGGTGAGCTTGAGGTCGGTGCGGAAGCGCCGGTGCCAGGTCTCGAAGTCGGCGGGCGGGTCGGCCACCAGAGCGCGCATCCCCGCATAATCCTGGGCGGACCAGGCCGAAAGATACTTGTCGGCAGTCTCCTCCGGCGAGCCCTCCGTGCGCAGCGCCCAGATGACGCCTCCCGCCGCCACGACCGGGATCAGGAGCCCCGGAACGATCCATGGCCAGCGGCGGCGCCGTGCGTATATTGTCCCCGTTTGCGGTGCCATGGAGCAGAGGACACCAGAGGGACGGCAAGGGTGTCCAATACTGATATGAGCGCCTTACAGATATAAATCTGGATATAGTGGCTGGTCGTGGACCTCGTCCGGCACCTTCGCTACTTCACCGTCGTCGCGGAGGAACTCCACTTCGGCAACGCCGCCATCCGGCTCGGCATGGCGCAGCCGCCCCTCAGCCAGCGCATCAAGCGCCTGGAGGAGGAGCTCGGCGTGCGGCTGTTCGACCGCTCGGCCCGCCAGGTGCGGCTCACCGAGGCGGGCCGGCTGCTCCTGGGCGAGGCCCGCGAGATCGTGGCCCGGGTGGACCGGCTGCACGAGCTGGCCAGGCAGGGCGAGGGCACGGTGCTCAAGGTCGGCCTCCCGCCCGACCTGGCCGCCGCCGCCATCGCCGCCCTGGTCGCGGGCTTCCGCGAGACCAATCCCGCGGTACGCCTCGCGCCCGCCGAGATCTGGACCGCCGACCAGGTGACGGCGCTGGCCGAGGGGACGATCGACGTCGGCCTCGTCCGCCATCCGGTCGCCGCGCCCGGCCTGCGGTTCGGCCAGGTGCTGGCGCAGCCGCAGGGGGTGCTGCTGGCCGAGGGTGACCCCCTCACCGGAGTCGGCGAGGTGCACCTGGCCGACCTGGCGGGGCGGGAGCTGCTGATGCCGCCCCAGGAGGGCGAGCCGGGGCTGTACGCGGAGATGCTCTCGGAGTGCCGCCGCCACGGTTACGTCCCCGTACAGGTGCACGAAGGCGCCGGGCTGGGGCTGGTGCTGGCGGGCGCGGCGGTGGCGTTCGGGCCGAAGGTGGAGCTCCCGGGGCTGGTGTGGCGGCCGCTGCTAGGCTCGCCGATCACGTGCCGGGTCTCCACCGCCTGGCGCCAGGCGGTGGCCGCCCCGATCGACGAACTGGTCGACGACTTCTCGGCCGTCGCCGTACGCACGCTGAAGGAGAGCGCCGGGATGACGGACGAGGGCGCGGTGTCCGTGCGGCGGATCAGCCGCAGGCCGGGGATGCTCGCATGAGCACGCCGGACTTCGAGGCGCTGTTCCGTGCGGCGGGGGTGCGGGGCTGGCTGTACGCGGCCGACATCGACTCGGGGCGCGAGGTGGGGCACGGGCCGGACGAGCCGGTGCCCACGGCGTCGATGTTCAAGGTGCCGCTGCTGGTGGCGCTCTGCGGGCAGGCCGACGCCGGGCTCCTGGACCTCTCCGAACGCGTGACCGTCACGGCCGGGGACAGGGTCTCGGGGCCGACCGGGCTCTCGGCGATGCTCGACGACGTGACGATCTCGCTGCGCGACCTGGCGTACCTGATGATCGCGGTGAGCGACAACACCTCGGCCGACGTGCTGCTGGGCCGGGTCGGGTTCGAGGCGATCAACACCATGCTGGCCGGGTTCGGGCTCGACGGGACGCGGGTGACGCAGAGCGCCCGGGAGCTCCTCGGCAGCATGGCCGTCGACGCCGGGCACGCGTGGCCGTTCCTGGATCCGGAGGACATCGCGCGGCTGAGCGTGCTCGACCCCGCGCGGGCGAACAGGTCCACCCCGCGCGAGCTGGCCGCGCTGTTCGGGATGATCTGGCGGGACGAGGCGGCCTCGCAGGAGTCGTGCGCCTGGATGCGCGGCGTGCTCAACATGCAGGTGTGGCCGCACCGGCTGGCCTCCGGCTTCCCGTACGACGACGTCGCGGTCAGCGGCAAGACCGGCACGCTGCCCACGTTGCGCAGCGAGTCGGGGGTCGTCGAGTATCCGGACGGCCGGCGCTACGCCGTGGCCGTGTGCACGCGTTCGTTCAGCACCGCGCTCAACCAGCCGCGCGCCGACGCGGTGATCGGCACGGCGGCGCGTATGGCGGTGGACCACCTACGGAGATAGCAAGTTATGTGGGGGTCCGGGTATGACTTTCCCCCCGACGGGCGACAGGATGGGCACATGGTTGCTGAGGGCGAGCTTCTCTGGGAGACGAGCGAAGAGGTCATCGCGAAGGCCGGGCTGACCCGCTACCTGGAGTGGCTGGGACGGCCGGGACCCTATGAGGACGTGTGGCGGTGGTCCGTCGAGCACCCGGGCGAGTTCTGGACGTCGATCTGGGACTACTTCGACGTGGTCGGCGACCGGGGCGACGGGCCGGTGCTCTCCGGGACGATGCCGGACGTCACGTGGTTCGAGGGGAGCACGCTCAACTACGCCGAGAACGCGCTGCGCCGCACCGAGGGCACCGCCGTGGTGTTCGTGTCCGAGGACGGCGCCCGCCAGGAGCTGACCTGGGACGAGCTGCGCGAGGAGGTCGCCCGCGTGCGGGCGGGGCTGGCCCGCCTCGGCGTGCGGCGCGGCGACCGGGTGGCCGCCTACCTGCCGAGCATTCCGCAGGCCCTGATCGCCTTCCTGGCTACCGCCTCCCTGGGCGCGATCTGGTCGGCCGGCTCGCCCGACTTCGGGGTGCCGAGCATCGTCGACAGGTTCAAGCAGATCGAGCCCAAGGTGCTCATCGCGGTCGACGGCTACCACTACAACGGCAAGACCTACGACCGCTCCGACGCCGTCAACGAGATCGCCGCCCAGCTCCCCACGCTGCGCGCGACCGTGTGGATCCCCTACCTGGCGGCGCTCGACGAGGGCCAGGCTCCCCAGCAGGCCGGGCCCGCCGAGGCGCACACCCGGGAGGTGCCGCACGGCGAGGTGATCGGCTGGGAGGGGCTGCGGGCCGAGGAGGGGCCGCTGGAGTTCGAGCGGGTGCCGTTCGGCCACCCGCTGTGGATCCTCTACTCCAGCGGCACGACCGGGCTGCCCAAGCCGATCGTGCACGGGCACGGCGGCGTGGTGCTGGAGCACCTCAAGTCCCTCACCTTCCAGCAGGACATCGGCGAAGGCGATGTGTTCTTCTGGTACACCACCACGGGCTGGATGATGTGGAACTACCTCATCGGCGCCCTGCTGGTGGGGGCCACGCCGGTGCTGTACGACGGCGCGGCCACCTATCCGTCGCCGGCCGCGCTGTGGCGGATCGCCGACTCCGAGAAGGTGACCTACTTCGGGGCCGGGGCGCCGTACATCATGGCCTCGCTGAAGGCCGGGATCCACCCCCAGGGGCTGGAGCGGCTGCGCGGCGTCGGCTCGACCGGGTCGCCGCTGCCGCCGGAGGGGTTCTCGTGGGTGGCCTCGGAGCTGCCCGGGGTCCCGCTGGGGTCGTTCTCCGGAGGCACGGACGTGTGCACGGGGTTCGTCGGGGCGACCATGCTCCACCCGATCAGGGCGGGCATCATCCCGTGCCGGTCGCTGGGGGCGAAGGTCGAGTCGTACGACCCCGCGGGCAAGCCGGTCGTCGGCGAGGTGGGCGAGCTCGTGCTGACCGCGCCGATGCCGTCGATGCCGGTGATGTTCTGGAACGACCCCGATGGCCGGCGCTACTTCGAGAGCTACTTCGACGTCTACCCCGGGGTGTGGCGGCACGGCGACTGGATCAAGATCAACGAGGACGGGAGCTGCGTGATCTACGGCCGCTCCGACTCGACCCTCAACCGGGGCGGCGTCCGGATGGGCACCAGCGAGTTCTACCGGGTCGTCGAGCGGTTCGACGAGATCGCCGACAGCCTCGTGATCGACACCGGGCAGCTCGGGCAGGAGGGGCGGCTGCTGCTGTACGTGACGCTCGCCGAGGGCGCGACGCTGACCGAGACGCTCCAGCGGACCCTCTGCGACGCCCTGCGCAAGGAGCTGTCGCCCCGCCACGTGCCCAACGAGATCCACGCCGTCCCCGGCATCCCCCGTACGCTCTCCGGCAAGAAGCTGGAGGTGCCCGTACGCAAGATTTTGCTGGGCACGCCCGTCGAGCAGGCGGCCAATCCCGACGCCATGGCCAACCCCGAGGTGCTGCGCCACTTCAGTCCGGCAGCAGAATGATCTTGCCGCGCGTCCGGCCCTGCCCGGCCGCGCGGTGGACCTCCTCCAGTTCGGTCAGGGGGCGATACCCGGCCGCCTCGACCGTGAGCTCGCCCCGGTCGACGAGCGCGGCCAGCTCGGCGAGCTGAGCCGGGTCGTTGCGGGCCACGAAGTGGGTGCCGCCCTCGATCGGGGTGGCGATCGTGATCGTCCTGCGCCCGAGTCCGGCCAGGGCGGCGGCGTCCTCCTGGGGGAGCGCGGCCAGGTTCAGCACCACGTCCATGCCGCCGGGGAGCGGCGCGGTCGTGTAGTCGATCACCTCGTCGGCGCCGTACCGCTCGACCGCGGCCGCGCTGCGCGGGCTCGCCGTGGCGAACACGGTCGCGCCCGCGAGCTTGGCGAGCTGGACGGCGAACATGCCGACCCCGCCGCCCGCCCCGTTGATCAGCACCCGCTCGCCACGGGCGAGGCGGGCGTGCTCGTGGATCGCCTGCCAGGCCGTGAGCCCGGCCACCGGGACGGCGGCCGCGTGGGCGAGCGGGATGCTGCGCGGCGCTCTGGCCAGGACGCTCGCGGGCACGGCCGCGTATCCGGCGGCGGCGCCGTCCACCAGGCCGAACACGCGATCGCCCGGGGCCAGGCCCGTCACGCCTTCGCCGATCGCGACGACCGTGCCCGAGACATCCGCGCCGAGCGTGTACGGCAGGCTCACCGGGAGCACCTCGCGCAGCAGGCCCGCCCGCAGGCCGACCTCCGACGGGTTGAAGGAGGTGGCGGCCACTTCGAGGAGGACCTGTCCCGGGCCCGGGCGCGGTGTGGGGATCCGGTCGAAGCGGATCTCGTCCCCGTATTCGTGGATGCGGGCGGCACGCATGGTCTCGGGCGGTTCGCCGGGAACGCGGAACTCCTCGGCGTGGTCGGCCACCCAGGCGCCGAACGTGCGGGGTGCGGCCTTCGTGACCTCCTCGACCGCCGGCGTGACGGGGGCCGGGTGGCGGACGAGGTCCGCCTGGGCCTGGAGCACGCCGTCCACCGCCTGCGGGGGCCAGCCCGTGGCCAGGAGCTCCGTACGGGTCCGGTCGGGCGGGACCTCCTCCCAGCGCGCCGGAAATTTCGTGATCTGGGAGATGATGCGGACCTGGTCGGCCTGGGTGATCGACTCCGGGCCGGTCAGGTCGTGGACGGCGCCGTGGTGTCCCTCCTCCAGCAGCGCCCGTGCCGCCACCGCCGCGAGGTCCCGCTCGTCCAGCACGGGCATGGCGGCCTGGCCGTACGAGCCGCGCACCACCCCCGCCCGCACCCGCGCCGCCCACCGCAGCGCGTTGGCCGCGAAGGCATGCGGGCGCAGGACCGTCCACTCCAGGCCCGACTTCTCGATCAGCCGCTCGACCTCGCGTTCGTGGTCGCGTACCGCGGCGGAGGAGAGGTAGACCACCCGCCGCGCCCGGTGCGCGATCGCGTCGATCACCGCCCGCGCCCCTTCCGCCGTGGCGAACGGCCACACCAGGAACACCGACTCCACCCCGTCGAGCGGCAGCGACCCGGGGTCCGCCAGGTCGCCCTGTGCCCTGCCGAAGGGCCTGACCTCGGCCCCCGCCTCCGTCACCCGCGCCGCCACCAGCCTGCCGACCGTGCCGGTCGCGCCCGTCACCAACACTGTTCTCATGCAGGCCACCGTATGGGCCGGTCGCGAGACAACCAATGCGCCATCGAGCCGGATTTCATACGCGATCGTCCTCTCGTAAGCTTCCTCCGTGGACGTGCTCAGCGACGTGATCGCCCTCATGCGCACCGGCAGCCCCCGATCGGCCCGCGTCGAATGGCGTGCCCCCTGGGGCCAGCGATTCCCGACGGTTCCCGGCTCCGCGGGGTTCCAGGTCGTCCTGCGGGGGTCGGGCTGGTTGATCCGGCCGGACGGCGACCCGATCGCGCTGTCGGTGGGTGACGTGGTCTTCTTCCCGCACGGCCACGGCTACGCCATGGCGGACTCGCCGTCCACCCCGCTCGCCGAGCCCGACTGCGACCCGCTGGACGACGGTCCCGGCCTGTTCGCCTCCGCCACTGTCGATGGGCTCGTTGACGGGCCCGCGGCGACGGTGCTGCTGTGCGGCGGCTACCGTCTCGATCCGGGCCGGGCTCACCCGATCCTGCGCGATCTGCCCGACCTGATCCACCTCCCGGCCGGCGTCGGCCTCCACACCGAGCTGCGCGCCGCCGTCGAGGCCCTGGGCGCGGAGATCCAGCGCCCGCGGCTGGGCGCCGACACGGTGGTGTCGTCCCTCCTGGACCTGCTGCTGCTCTACATCCTGCGGGCCTGGTTCGAGGGGGAGCACGGCCAGTGCTCGGTCGGCGGGTGGGCGCAGGCGCTGGCGGATCCCGGCATCAGCGCCGCGCTGGACGCCGTCCACCGGGATCCCGCCCACCCGTGGACGGTCCAGGAGCTGGGCGCACGGGCGGGGCTGTCGAGGTCGGCCTTCTCGCGCCGCTTCGGCGAGCTGATCGGCCGGCCGCCGCTGGCGTACCTCACCTGGTGGCGCCTGGCCACGGCGGCCCACCTCATGCGCGCGTCCGACGCCCCGCTGGGCCAGATCGCCGCCAAGGTCGGCTACACCTCGGAGTTCGCCTTCGCCAACGCCTTCAAACGGGAGTACGGCGTGGCGCCCGGCAGATATCGCCGCGAGATCTGCCCGGCCTGACTTCTTGCCCCCGCATAAATAGGTTAAAACGTAACAATTTCCGAACGACTTAGGGTGCTTGGGAATCTTGTAATAGCCAGGCATTGACGCTTCGCCACTCGCTGATTTACCGTCCTCCCACCGCTTAAAACGATTTTGCCGGGAGTGCGGCAATGAATGAGACTCCCGTTCTATCCCTTTCGCAGGTCAGCAAGGCGTTCGGTGCGGTGCGCGCCGTACGCGAGGTCTCTCTCGACCTCTTCCCCGGCGAGGTGCACGCGCTCGCGGGGGAGAACGGCGCGGGCAAGTCGACGATCGTGAAAATCCTGTCCGGCGTGCACCGGCCGGACTCGGGCCGGATCCTGCTGGACGGCGAGCCGGTGGAGTTCGGCGGGCCCGCGGACGCGCAGCGGGCCGGGGTCGCCGTCATCTACCAGGAGCCGACCCTCTTTCCCGACCTGTCGGTCATGGAGAACATCTTCATGGGCCGCCAGCCCCGCGGCCGCCTCGGCATCGACCGGCGGGCCATGCGCGCCGGCGCCGCCGAGCTGTTCGAGCGGCTCGGCGTGCCCCTCGACCCCGACCAGCCGGCCCGCGGCCTGTCGATCGCCGACCAGCAGCTCGTGGAGATCGCCAAGGCGCTCTCACGGCAGGCGCGGGTGCTCGTCATGGACGAGCCCACCGCCGCCCTGTCCGGCACGGAGGTCGCCCGGCTGTTCGGCGTGGCCCGCACGCTGCGCGCGCAGGGCTGCGCGCTGCTGTTCATCTCGCACCGGCTGGAGGAGATCTTCGAGCTGTGCCGGCGGGTCACCACCCTGCGTGACGGCGCGTACGTGGCCGAGGACCTGGTCGCCGACATCACCCCCGACGACCTGGTACGCCGCATGGTCGGCAGGGAGCTGGAGGCCCTGTTCCCCAAGCGGGAGACGGAGGCCGGCGAGGTCGCGCTCAAGGTGCGCCGGCTCACCCGCGAGGGCGTCTTCACCGACGTGTCCTTCGAGGTGCGGCGGGGCGAGATCGTCGCGCTGGCCGGGCTCGTCGGGGCCGGGCGCAGCGAGGTGGCCAGGGCCGTGTTCGGCATCGACCGGTGGGACGCGGGGAGCGTCGAGGTGGACGGCAGGCGGCTGCGGCCCGCCAGCCCCACGGCGGCCATGGCGGCGGGGCTGGCTCTGGTGCCCGAGGACCGGCGGCAGCAGGGCCTCGTCATGGACCTGTCCATCGAGCGCAACATCGGGCTCGCCGGCCTGGCCGACGTGCGCCGGGGGCCGTTGGTCTCCCGGGCGGCCGAGCGGGAGCGGGCCAGGGACTGGGCGGTGCGGCTGCGGCTGAAGTTCGCGCGGCTGACGGACGCCGTGAACGTGCTGTCCGGCGGCAACCAGCAGAAGGTCGTGCTGGCCAAGTGGCTGGCGCGCCGGCCGTCGGTGCTCATCGTGGACGAGCCGACCCGCGGGATCGACGTGGCCACCAAGGCCGAGGTGCACCGGCTGCTGTCGGAGCTGGCGGCGAGCGGGGTGGCGGTGCTGATGATCTCGTCCGAGCTGCCCGAGGTGCTGGGGATGGCCGACAGGGTGCTGGTCATGCACGAGGGGCGGCTGGCCGCGGAGATCCCGCGCGCGGACGCCACCGAGGAGAGCGTGATGGCCGCCGCCACCGGAAGGAGCCGCGCGTGACCGCCACCGGAAGGAGCCCGGCGTGACCGCCACCGGAAGGAGCCGCGCGTGACCGCCACCGCCACCAGGACCGAGCCCGTGCGGCGCAACGGCGGGCGGCGGCTCGTGGACCGCGTCGCGCGGGTGCGCGAGCTCGGCATCGTCGTCGCGCTGGGCCTCCTCTTCGGCGTCACCGGCGCCGTCAACCCGTCCTTCCTCACCTATGCCGGCCTGCGCGACATCCTGCTGAACTCCGCCATCGTCGCCATGCTCGCCGTCGGCCAGACGCTCGTGGTCATCACCAGGAACGTGGACCTGTCCGTCAGCTCCGTGGTGGGGCTGTCGGCGTTCGGTGGCGCGCTGATCCTGGCCGACCACCCGGGCGTGCCGATCCCGGTCGTGATCGCGGGCTGCGTGGTGCTCGGCGCCCTGTGCGGGGCGGTCAACGGGCTGCTCGTCGGGGCGGCCAAGGTGCCCGCGCTGGTGGCCACCCTCGGCACCCTGTACGCCTTCCGCGGCATCGACTTCGCCTGGGCCGGCGGACGCCAGGTGAACGCGGCCGACATGCCCGACGGCTTCCTGTCCCTGGGGACGCGCTCGGTGCTCGGCGTGCCGCTGCTCGCGCTGGTCGCCCTGGTCGTGCTGCTGGCGGTCGGGTGGATGCTGGGCAACCTGCGCGCCGGCCGCGAGCTGTACGCCATCGGCTCCAACCCCGAGGCGGCCGTGCTGGCCGGGATCCGGGTGCGAAGCAGGATCGTCGCGGCGTTCGTGGCCAACGGGGCGCTGGCGGGGCTGGCCGGGGTCATGTGGGCGGCCCGCTTCGGCACCGTGGACGCCACCGTGGCGACCGGCAAGGAGCTCGACGTGATCGCCGCCGTCGTGGTGGGCGGGGTGGCCATCTTCGGCGGCAGCGGCACGGTGTACGGGGCGGCGCTCGGGGCACTCCTGCTGACCGGCATCACCAGCGCGCTGGCCGTGCTCCGGGTGGACGCGCTCGCCCAGACCGCCATCAACGGCGCCCTGCTGCTGGCCGCCATCGTCCTCGACCGCGTGCTCGCGCTCCGCGTCGCCGCGGCCCTGCGCCGCCGCAGATTCCACGACCCCGCCGAACCGGACGACCGCCCAGACCCCGCCGATCCTGTGGATCCCGCCGATCCCGCTCCCGGGAGGACCGCCGATGGCAGCTGATCTCGCTCGGATGGCGCGCCGCTGGGAGGGGCTCATCCTCGTGCTGCTCGTCGGCGTGAGCGTCTGGGCCTCGCTCGGCGTGGACGGGTTCGCGAACGGGTCCAACGTCTCCTTCCTGCTCCTCGACACCACCGAGATCGCCCTCATGGCCCTGACCATGACGCTGGTCATCGTGGCGGCCGAGATCGACCTGTCGGTGGCCTCCACGCTGGGCCTGTCGTGCGCGGTGCTCGGCTGGCTCTGGAACGCGGGGCTGCCGATCGAGGCGATCATGCCCATCTGCCTGCTGGTGGGCGCCCTGTGCGGCGCGTTCAACGGGCTGCTCGTCACCCGCCTCGGCCTGCCCTCGCTGGCGGTCACCATCGGGACGTTCGCGCTGTTCCGCGGCCTGGCGTACGTCATGCTGGGCGACCAGGCGGTGGCCGACCTGCCGCCCGCGTACACGAGCCTGGCCACCGCGTCCATCGGCCCGATCCCGCTGGCGTCCGTGCTGGTCGGGGTGCTGGCGGTGGTGGCGGCCACGCTGCTGCACGCGACCGGGCTGGGCCGCTCGATCGTCGCGCTCGGCTCGAACGTGGAGGCCGCCTACTTCGCGGGCGTCCGGGTCAAGCGGATCAAGTTCTGGCTGTTCGTGGCCTCCGGGGTGATGGCGTCGCTGGCCTCGCTCGTCTACACGTTCCGCTACGCCAGCGCCAGGGCGGACAACGGCGTCGGGCTCGAACTGGCCGTGGTGGCCGCCGTGCTGCTCGGCGGCGTGTCGATCTTCGGCGGTCGCGGCACGCTGCCCGGAGTCCTCATGGCGGTGCTGCTGCTCGGCGTCGTGCGCAACGCGCTCATCCTCGCCGACGTGGCCAACGAGGTCCTGAACTTCGTGACGGGCCTGCTGCTCGTCGCATCCGTGCTGGCGCCGAACCTGGGGGCGGTATGGCGGCGGCGCACCTCACCACAAGTGGAAGGGAAGTCCGTTTCATGACAACGCGCACCCCTTGGCGGCCGACGGCGCTCCTCGCCGGACTCGTCCTGCTGACGGCCGCCTGCGGCGGAACCACCAAGAGCGACGTGGCACAACAGTCCTCCGCCTCCGCCACGGCCGCCGCGTCCTCGGCCCCGGCCGTGGATCCCAACGCCCCGCTCAAGCAGGGACTGAAGATCGCGTTCCTGCCCAAGCAGGTCAACAACCCCTACTTCACGATCGCTGACGGCGGCGGGATCGCGGCCGCCAAGGAGTTCGGCGGCGAGGGCAAGGAGGTCGGGCCGTCCGACGCCAGCGCGTCCTCGCAGGTCTCCTACATCAACACGCTGATGCAGCAGAAGCAGGACGCCATCGTCATCTCCGCGAACGACCCCAACGCCGTCGTGCCCGCGCTCAAGCAGGCCAGGGCCGCCGGGGTGAAGGTCGTCAGCTATGACTCCGACACCGCTCCCGAGGGCCGCGACGTGTTCGTCAACCAGGCCAGCCCCGAGGACCTGGGCCGGACCGAGGTGCAGTTGCTGGCCGAGCAGATCGGGCACAAGGGCAAGATCGCCGTGCTCTCCGCCACCCCCAACGCGACGAACCAGAACACCTGGATCGACTTCATGAAGGACGAGCTCAAGAAGCCCGAGTACAAGGACATGGAGCTGGTCAAGGTCGCCTACGGCAACGACGACGACCAGAAGTCGTTCACCGAGACGCAGGGGCTGCTGCGCTCGTACCCGGACCTGGCGGGCATCATCTCGCCCACGACCGTGGGCATCGCCGCGGCGGCCCGCTACCTGTCGGACTCGCCGTCCAAGGGCAAGGTCAAGCTGACCGGGCTCGGCACCCCCAACCAGCTCAGGAAGTTCGTCAAGGACGGCACCATCGAGGCGTTCGAGCTGTGGAACCCGGCCGACCTCGGCTACCTGGCCTCGTACGCGGCGGCGGCGCTGGCGTCGGGGCAGATCACCGGGGCCGAAGGGGAGAAGTTCAAGGCCGGCAAGCTCGGCGAGTACACGATCGGGGCCAAGGGCGAGGTGCTGCTGGGCAAGCCGACCGTGTTCAACAAGGACAACATCGACAAGTTCGACTTCTGACGCTCACGTCCGGCCGCGCGGCACGACCAGGCCCGTCTCGTACGCCATGACGACGGCCTGGGTCCTGTCGCGCAGGCCGAGCTTGTTCAGCACCCGGCTCACGTGGGTCTTGACCGTCTCCTCGGTGACCACCAGCCTGGCCGCGATCTCGGGGTTGGACAGGCCCTCGGCGACCAGGCGCAGGACCTGCGTCTCGCGCGGGGTCAGCGCGGACAGCGCCTCCGCCGCCGGCCCCGGGCCGCCCATGCGGGCGAACTCGCTGATGAGGCGGCGGGTGACGGCCGGGGCCAGCAGCGCCTCGCCGGCGGCGATCACGCGTACGGCGTCGAAGAGGCGCTCGGCCGTGACGTCCTTGAGCAGGAAGCCGCTGGCTCCGGCGCGCAGGGCGTCGTAGACGTACTCGTCCAGGTCGAACGTGGTCAGGATGAGCACCCTCGGCCCGCCGCTGAGGCGCCTGGTGGCCTCGATGCCGTCCATGACCGGCATGCGCACGTCCATGAGCACCACGTCGGGGGACAGCTCGCGGCAGACCCGCACCGCCTCGGCCCCGTCGGCGGCGGTGCCCGCGACCTCGAAGTCCGGCTGGGTGTCGAGCAACTCGGCGAACCCCGTCCGCACCACCAGATGGTCGTCGGCGATCACGATCCTGAGCCTGCCGGGCCCGCTCATCCGCCCTCCTCGTCCCGTCCGGGCAGGCGGGCCTCGACGAGGAACCCGCCGCCCTGGGCGGGGCCCGTGCGGAGCTCGCCGCCGACGGCCGCGGCCCGCTCCCGCATCCCGGACAGGCCGTGTCCTCCCTTTTCCGTGTCCGACGGCCCCGGGCCGTTGTCGCGGACGAGCAGGCGCAGGTCGGGGCCGGTGTAGTCGAGCTCCACGTCCACGGCGGCCCCGGGCGCGTGGCGGCGCGCGTTGGTGAGCGCCTCCTGGATGATCCGGTACGCGGCCAGCTCCACGCCGGGATCGAGCTCCACCGGCGAGCCCCGCAGGACGAGCCGGGTGGTCGTCCCCGACGCCTCGCGCGACCCGTCGAGCAGCTCGTTGAGCTCGTGCAGGCGCAGCCCGGGCTGGGGGTGCCGGGCCGAATCGGCCTCGGCGTCCTCGCGCAGCACGCCGAGCAGCCGCCGCATCTCGGTCAGCGCCGCCCGCGCGGTGTCGCCGATGGCCAGCAGCCGCTCCGCGCCCGCCTCCGGCATGCCCGGGACGGCCAGCCGGGCGGTCTCCGCCTGGACGGCGACCATGGAGATGTGGTGGGCGACCACGTCGTGCAGCTCGCGGGCGATGCGGGCGCGCTCACCGCGGGCGGTGTGCTCGACCAGGCTGTCGGCCATGACCTGCCGGGCGGCGGTGTCGGCCCGGGCCCGGCGCCGGGCCCGTACGGCGATCCCGGCCAGCGCCAGCGCCGGGGCCAGGCAGGCGAGCAGCAGCGTGAGCGCCCGCACGCGCTCGCCGGGCCCGATCACCACCGCCAGCACCGGGTACGGCACCGCGAGGAGCACGGCCGCCGCCGGCGCACCGAGGCGGCCGGCCCGGTAACCGGCGATCAGCTGCGCCGCCGCGCCCGCCACGGTCAGCGTGTGGAAGGCCAGGACCGACAGCGCGCCCGCCCCGGTCGCCAGGAGCGCCGCCAAGGACGGCTGGGCCCACAGGAGGGGCAGCGGCAGCGTGGTGGCCAGCGCGAGCAGGGGGAACACCATGAGGAGCAGCGGAGCCGCGCCGTCACCGGCCGATGGCAGCGCGTCGGGGCTCACGGGCTGACCGCCCACCGGCGCGCTCACGGTCTCCGAGAGCGCGGGCGCGCTCCCGGACTGCACGACCGACTCGGCCACCGCGAGCACCGCCAGGGCCACCCCGAGCACGATCGGCAGCTGCCGGGCCGCGGCGGGACCGTACGGCACGGCCGCCCCGATCCGGCGCGCCCACGCGAGAGGCACCGCGACGATACGGCTCCACCTCCGGTCCTGCACTCGTTCCACCAGGTCATTGTCCCGGGCGCGGGCAATTGTGGCATCCCTCGTAAGAGGGACGAGGCGTAGCTGGCGCCAGTGACGCCGCAGATCGCTCCGCCGCGTGACGACCCGGGCCCGGCCCGCTGCCTAGTCTGCCTGCCGTGGAAGCAACCATCGAAGTCAGCGGCCTGCGCAAGCGGTTCGGCCAGACCCGGGCGCTGGACGGGATGACGTTCACCGTGCTGCCCGGCCAGGTCACCGGGTTCGTCGGGCCGAACGGCGCGGGCAAGTCCACCACCATGCGGGTGGTGCTCGGCCTGGACGCGGCCGACGAGGGCCACGCCCTGGTCGGCGGGCGCCCGTACGCGAGCCTGCGCAGCCCGCTGAGCCACGTCGGCGCGTTGCTGGACGCGGCCGCGCTGCAGCCGGGCCGCACCGCGCGCAACCACCTCCTGTGGCTGGCCCACTCCCAGGGGCTGGGCGCCGGGCGGGTGGACGAGGTGATCGAGCAGGTCGGGCTGACGCCGGCGGCCCGGCGCCGGGCGGGCGGCTACTCGCTGGGCATGCGCCAGCGCCTCGGCATCGCCGGCGCGCTGCTCGGCGACCCGCCGGTGCTCATGCTGGACGAGCCGTTCAACGGCCTCGACCCCGAGGGCATCGTGTGGATCCGGGGCTTCCTGCGGTCGCTGGCCGCGGAGGGGCGTGCCGTGCTGGTGTCCAGTCACCTGATGAGCGAGCTCCAGGACACCGCCGGCCATCTCGTGGTGGTGGGCAGGGGCCGGGTCGTCGCGGACACCAGCGTGGCCGACCTGATCGCGACCGCCTCACGGGACCGGGTCACGCTGCGTACGCAGGCGCGTCCGGAGGCGATGTCGGTGCTGGCCGCGGCCGGAGGCACCGTGACCGTCATCGATCGCGACACGCTGGTCGTCTCCGGGCTGGCGTCCGAGCACATCGTGCGGCTGCTCGCCTCGCGGGCGGTGCCGTTCTCCGAGGTGGCGGCCCACCGGGCGTCGCTGGAGGAGGCGTACCTGGACCTCACCAGGGACGCGGTCGAGTTCAAGGGGGCGGCGCGATGACCGCCGTGACCCCCTACCGCTCGGGCCTGCGGGCCGGGCGCGACGGCTTCGCGCAGCTGCTGCGGGCCGAGTGGACCAAACTCCGCACGGTACGCGGCTGGATGGCGGGCCTGACGCTGACGACGCTGCTCATCGTCCTGCTCGGGGTGCTCTTCGCGACGGGCAGCCGCTCCTCCTGCATGAACGGGCCGATCGAGGTGCCCTGTCCCGCGCCGCCGACCGGGCCCGGCGGCGAGGCCGTGGAGGACCGGTTCTACTTCGTGCACCAGCAGCTCGACGGCGACGGCAGCATCACCGTACGCGTGAACAAGCTGACCGGGCAGCTCCGCAAGCCCGACGTGACCCCCGGCGTCCGGAACGTCGTCCCCGGCGTCACGCCGTGGGCCAAGGCGGGGGTCATGATCAAGCAGAGCGTCCGCCAGGGAGCCGCGTACGCGGCGGTGATGGTCACCGGGAGCCACGGGGTGCGGATGCAGCACGACTTCACCGAGGACGTGGCGGGGCGGCCCGGCGGGGCTCCGCGGTGGCTGCGGCTGACCCGTACCGGCGAGACGATCGTCGGCGAGGAGTCGGCCGACGGCTCGCGGTGGACCAGGGTGGGCACCGCCCGGATGGCGACCGGGAGGGTCCGCGTCGGGCTGTTCGCGGCCTCTCCGGGCGACCTGACCGTGACCTCCAACGTGATCGGCGGGGCCGCGACGGCCTCCCGTTTCGCCGAGGTCACCGCCGACATGGACCAGGTCAGCGTGCGGGGTGTGGCGGCCGGGGGCACGTGGACCCGCGACGACATCGGCGTCACGCTCGAGGTCGACGGCACCCCGCACCACCCGGGCGGGCTCACGCGCTCCGGTGACACGTTCAGGGTCACGGGAGTCGGCGACATCGCGCCGGCCCTGGAGGGCATGCCCGCCGAGCGCGTCCTGACGGGGGTGCTGGCGGGGCTGGTCGTCGCCATCGTGGTCGCGGTGTCGTTCGTCACCGCGGAGTACCGGCGCGGGCTCATCCGCACCACCCTGCTGGCCGCCCCGCGGCGCGGCCGGGCGCTGGCGGCCAAGGCCGTCGTGATCTCCGTGGCGGTCTTCGTCTTCGGGCTGGTCGCCGCCGCCGTCACGGTGCCGGTCGGACGGGCTCTCCTGGCGGGCAACGGCAACATCCTCGCGCCGCTGGCGCCGCTCACCGGGCTGCGGATGATCGCCGGGACCCCCGCGCTGCTCGCCGTGGTGGCGGTCTTCGCGCTCGCTCTCGGGTCGCTGTTCCGGCGCAGCGCGGTGGCCGTCATCGCGGCCATCGTGGCGATCGTCGTCCCGTACCTGCTGGCGACCGCGTCGCTGCTGCCCGACGAGGTGGCGCGGTGGCTGCTGCGGCTCACTCCGGCGGCGGGCTTCGCGATCCAGCAGAGCACGGTCACGTACGAGCAGATGACCGCCCGGTTCGCCCCGGCGGAGGGCTTCTTCCCGCTGCCGCCCTGGGCGGGGTTCGCGGTCCTGTGCGCGTACGCCGCGCTCGCCCTGGCCCTGGCGGCCCACCGGCTGCGCCGGAGGGACGTATGAGACGCGAGATACACGCCGAGTGGACCAAGCTGCGGACGGTGGCGGGGCCCGGGTGGCTGCTGGCCGGGGCGGTCGTGCTGACCGTGGCCCTGAGCGCCCTCGCGGCGGCCGTCGTGTCCTGCGCGACGGCGGGCTGCGGGCAGGACGCGGCCAGGATCAGCCTCGTCGGGGTCCAGCTGGGCCAGGCGATGGTGGCGCTGCTGGCCGTGGTGGCGGTGTGCGGCGAGTACAGCACCGGCATGATCCGCACCAGCCTCACCGCGATGCCGCGCCGGGCCACCGCCCTGGCCGCCAAGGCGGTGGTGGTCGGCGGGCTCACGCTGGGCGCGGGGATCCTCGCGGTGCTCGGGTCCGTGCTGGCGGGGCGGCTCCTGCTGCCGGGCAGCGGCTTCACGGCCGCGCACGGCTACCCGCCGCTGTCCCTGGCCGACGGGCCGACCCTGCGCGCCGCCGTGGGCTCGGTCCTCTACCTGGTGCTGATCGCGCTGCTCAGCCTCGGCCTGGCCACCGCCGTCCGCGACTCGGCCGCGGCCTCCGGGGTCGTGATCGGGCTCCTGTACGTGTTCCCGGTCGCGATCCTCATGGTCGCGGACCCCGAGGTGCGGCGGCTCCTGTGGACGCTGTCCCCGACGAACGCCGGGCTGGCCGTCCAGACGACCGTGGATCTCGTGTCCCTCCCCATCGGACCGTGGGAGGGCCTCGGCGTCCTCGCCGCGTGGTCCGCCGCCTCCCTCGTGGGGGGCGGTCTGCTCCTCCGGTACCGCGACGCGTGATCGAATAGCGAATAAAGCGGAAATGCCGGTATTTACCGGAATTGATATTCTCGCGGACTTTGCTTGACAAAACCTCCCGTTGGATGTGAATTATCGGCGATCTGGGTACGCGTCGATTTATGAGGATAAGGGGAATGGCGGCGCTGGCCGCGGGATGTTTTCTGCCGCTGCTGGCCGCGGCGCCCGCTCTGGCGGACGAGCTCCCGCAGGGGGACCCGGGCGTCCAGACCGACACGGGCGTCCCGGCGGTGGAAGCGGTGCCGGACGTGATGCCGGACCCGGCGGTGGAGACGGTGCCGGAGCCGGTGAAGCAGGTCCGGGTGGTCAAGGGCGTCAAGGGCGTCAAGGGCGCCCGCGCCGGGAAGATCGGTGTGCTGCGGCCGGGCGACCGGGGCGAGATGGTCAGGCAGCTCCAGCGGCGCCTGCACGACGGCGGCTTCTACTTCGGCCAGGCGCACGGCGTCTACGACGAGCAGACGAGGTACGCGGTCTGGGGGTTGCACAAGAGCAGGGGGATGGTGCCGAGGGGCGAGGTGGGGCCGAAGACGTGGGCGGCGCTCAGACGGAGCAAGGGCCTGCGCCCGCTGGTGCCGCAGGGCGGCGCGGACCGGATCGAGATCAGCCTGACCCGCCAGTTGCTCACCATCTATCGCGACAACCGCCCGGTGCTGGTCACGCACGTCTCCACCGGCGCCGAGGTGCAGTACTGCGAGAAGGGCCACTGCGGCAACGCGGTCACGCCGGTGGGCGACTTCCGGGTGACCAGGAAGGCGCCCGGCTGGACGACGGGCCTGCTGGGCTCGATGTTCAACTCGCTCTACTTCGTCGGCGGCATCGCCATGCACGGCTCGACGGAGGTGCCGCTCAGGCCCGCCTCGCACGGCTGCGTACGCATGCCGCTGTCGACGTCCGTGCGCGTGTTCAACATGGTGAAGGAGGGGGAGCCGGTGTACGTACGCGGACAGATCTAGATGCCCTGGGGCAGCCGGAACAGCCGGCCGGGGTCGTACGTGGATTTCACCTCGGCCAGCCGGGCCGCATTGGGCCCGTAGTACGCATTCCGCCAATTACTCAAATCAGGGTCGATGTAATTAACGTAAGCATGATCCCCGAAAAATGGGGACATGTCGGAATGTAGCCCGCGCAGCCACCGCCGATCCGTCCCCTCCGCGTAATACTGCACGCTGTAAAGCGCCGCCCGATGCGGGAACGCCGTGTCCGCCGGACCGACCCGCCCGATGGCCCCGCCCATGGCGTCCAGCAGCACCGAGTGCCGCCCGCCGCGCGCCACCCCGTCCACCAGCGCCCGCACGCCGTCCGCCGGCAGCTTCCGGTACGCCATGTGCGACTTGGCCGCGAACGCCTCCCGCGGCATCCGCCGGCACTCGGCGATCGACATGGCCGCGCAGCCGCCCATGATCTTCATGCCGTCCAGATAGGGGACCGTCCGGGCCGAGCGGGAGGAGGGTTGCCCGATCTTGCCGACGAGCGGGGCCAGCAGCCGGTCGAGCGCGGGCCTGCCGCCCACGTACGTGCCGACGATCGCGACGTCCAGGCCGCCGCCCGAGCGCCCCAGGTGCAGCGACGACCACAGCTCGTCCGGCGCCGAAGGCCCCCACGACTGCCACGCCTTGACCGCGGCCCCCGCCTTGGCCCACGGCCAGTGCAGGAAGAACACCGTGACGTCGCGCGCCGCGAACGTCCTGAACGTGAAGGACACCGCCACGCCGAAGTTCCCGCCGCCACCGCCCCTGCTGGCCCAGTAGAGGCCGGCGTTGCGCGCGGCGTCGCAGTCCAGCGTCCGGCCGTCGGCCGTGACGACGCGTACCGACTGGAGGTTGTCGCAGGTGAGCCCGTACTTCCGGGACACCACGCCGATGCCCCCGCCGAGTGTGAGACCGCCGACCCCGACCGTGGGGCAGGAGCCCGCGGGGATGCTGACGCCGTGGCGGGCGAGCTTGTCGTAGACGTCGATCAGCTTGGCGCCCGCGCCGATCGTGGCCCGGCCGCCCGCATAAGCGACCGAGCTCATCCTGGACACGTCGATCACCAGCCCGGGGCCCGTGGACCAGCCCGCGTAGGAGTGACCTCCCGAACGGGTGGTGACCGGCACGCCGCCGGTGCGCGCGAACGTCAGGCACGCCGACACGTCGGCCGCGCTCGCGCAATAAGCGACCCCGCCCGGCCGGATCCGGTCGTAGGCGGGGTTGTACAGGCGGCGCGCGGTGTCGTACCCGGCGTCGCCCGGCAGCACGAGCGTGCCCTTCAGCTGTCCCCGCAGCCTCGCCCAGTTGGGCGGCGGGGCGGAGAGCACGGACGTGCCGGTAGACCGCCCAGCGGCGGCCAGCGGGGCGAGCGCGGCGACATGCAGAAAGTCCCGGCGGTCCATGGACGCCTCCGTGTGATCGGTGTTGAGCCGCTCGGTGAGACGTCCGGATGACCCGCCAGGTTTGGTCACATCTCCATCACTTCAGGGCTCAGCCGGCGCTCCCTCCGAACGCGCTCCTGGGGGTGGCGCCCCCCACCCGGGTGAGCCGCGGCGGGCCGCTCTTCTCGGACTTCTTGAGGGCTCCGTCCTTGACCAGCCGCAGCGGGGAGGCGGCCGGCTTCGGAGCCGGACCACCGTGACCGTCTCCCGTGGTCTGGACCATCCGCAGGGCCAGCGCGGGGCACATCTCGACCGTGCGCCGCGCCTCCTTGGCCATCCAGCCCGGGACGGTCCTGAACGACGGGAACCCGTAGTCGTCCAGTTCCACGAACTCCGGCAGCAGATGGGCGCAGAGTCCGTGTCCCGCGCAGCGGGACCAGTCGACCTCCAGCCGGTACTCCACGTAGTCCTTCTCGGGCTCGGGCATCGGCAGCGCGCCGCGGACCGGCCGGCCGCACGAACCGTGCTCCAGGTGGAGTGCGATCTCGCTCTCGAACGCGTCCAGCGCCGACAGCACGAACTTGGCCGTGCCGTCCGGGTGGAAGCACGCTCCCCGCCGCTCGACGCCGCGCACGCAGCGCCGTACGGCGTCCACGGAGCCGCTGCCCTCGACCAGCGCGTTCATGGCCCAGGCCAGGTCCGGCAGGCCGAGCCGGCACGGGCCGCACTGGCCGGCCGACTCGCCCGCCAGGTAGGAGGTGACTCGGGCGGCCTCGCCCAGCGAGCACGTCGACTCGCCGAGCGGGACGATGATCCCGGCTCCCAGGGTCGCGCCGGCGAGCTTCATGCCCTCGCGCGAGATCACGGCCGTCTGCGCCACCTCGGCCGACAGCCAGGCGCCGTGGTAGCCCCCGATGAGCACCCCGTCGCCGATCTCGGCCTCGGTGAGCGCGAGCACGTCGGCCAGGTACGTTCCGGTCGGCGCCTCGATGACCGCGCCGTTGGCCGCGCCGCCGCTGACGGTGAGCAGGATGGTGCCGGGCTCCTTGGGGGTGCCGACCTCGGCGTACCTCTCCGGGCCGAGCTCGGCCAGCAGGGCCAGCTGCGCGTACGTCTCCGTGTTGGACAGCAGGGTCGGCAGCCCGTCCACGCCGCTGATCGCGGCGCGCCTCTTGCGGCCGGGCGGGATGCCTATCTCGCCGTTGACGGCGTTGACGAGCGCGCCGCCCTCGCCGGAGATGAACCGCTCCTTGATCCCGACCACCCGGATCGGGATGCGGCTCTCCGCGCCGCCGGCGACGTTCGCTGCCCGGCGCTCGTCCACGGCGGCGTTGACGGACGCCTCGGCGACCTCGCCGCCGGCCGTGGCGAGAACCACCTCGCGGGCCCCGAGCGCCTCGGCGGCCAGCACGGCGCCGTCGAGGACCAGGTGGGGGTTGCGGGTGAGCAGCATGGCGTCCTTGGAGCTGGCCGGCTCGCCCTCGGCGCCGTTGATGAGGACGACGCACTCGCCGCTCGAGCCCACCGCGTCGGCGACGGCCCGCAGCTTGCGCGCGAACGGGAACGCCGCGCCGCCCCGGCCGCGCATGTCCACCTCGTTGGCCATCGAGATGAGCTGGTCCAGGTCGCGCGGCTTGGGGGAACCGTGGAGGGTGCGGTGGGCGGGCAGGTCCAGTCGGCGGGTCTGGTCCAGCCCGGCGGTCAGCCGGGCCGGACCCATCCGTAAGACCCGCGGCACTCGGGCCGGAATCACGATCGCTCCTGTCGGGTTGCTGGGGTCAACCGGGTCTCCTGAGGCGGTCTCATCCGGCCTCCCGATACCTGCGCCGCGCGTCGGC
The DNA here is from genome assembly GCF_053590415.1 of Nonomuraea sp. NPDC003201. Taxonomy (NCBI): domain Bacteria; kingdom Bacillati; phylum Actinomycetota; class Actinomycetes; order Streptosporangiales; family Streptosporangiaceae; genus Nonomuraea; species Nonomuraea sp. NPDC003201. Next base: position 41,161 of record NZ_JBSFTC010000017.1, on the reverse strand, counting down.
GAGGCTTACCGGTGCGTTCCTTCTCTGGGCCGGGCCAGGGCCCGCGGCCGCTGCCGCGGCTGCCGCGGCGGCGGCGTTCCCCGCTGCGACCTTCTGCGGCTGCTCGGCGGGTACGCCCATGGCGGCGGGGTTGGTCACCGCCGGCCCCTGGATCTTCTCGAGCGTGACCGGCGGACGGAAGGCCGTGGCCAGCACGCGGATGACCAGCGCTCCGCCGACCGCCGCGATGCTGGCCACGTAGGACCAGGCCACCCAGCCGGCCGGCGGACGGCCGGCCGTCAGGCCGTGCATGATGGCGACGGGCCAGCCCAGGTACGCGACCGAGTGCATCACCCGCCACATCCATGGCCTGGCCTTCGCCGCCCAGCGCCTCCTGAGCAGTCCCGTGGCCACGGCCACGATCATCATGTCGAAGGCCAGGATGCCGAGACCCTTGTTGATTCCGGCGATCGGGACGACCGCCGCGCCCGGTGGCACGTGGCCCAGGCTGATCATGAGGGAGATGTGCGTGATCAGGAAGATCATCCCGAGAAGGCCGAAGGCCTTGTGGGCGAGCTGCGACCTGACCCGGTTGACCGGGGACAGGAAGACCCGCTCGGTGGTGACGATGCCAAGCGCGACGGTCGCGGTGAAGGTCACCAGGGCCATCACGCCCACGTAGAACTCGAGGAAGCCGACCACCCGGCCGAGGATCGCTATGCCACGGTCTGTCCTGGTCAGCGCGAACGCCGACAGCACGACGGCCATGACCATGGCGCTGGCTCCCAGTCGGACACTGCGGGTGTCTAACTTGGTGGGAGTGTGCCGGGGGTGTCGTCTGTGGAGCATCTAAGGTTCCCTCCAAGGTCGGGTGAGGGTGCGACTCGGAAGGCTGGGTAGCCCGCGAGGGCTTTCAGATCAGCATCGGCGGCCCCGGTTGATGCAAGAGACGACGAACTGCATCAGCCGGTCGGGCATCACGTTCGCGAAGTCAGCGTGGTCGGTGATGGGGTTGTGCTTCTGTTCAGGGAAGGCGTCCACGGCGAATGACGGGCCTTGCGGCACGGTGTACGTGAGGGTCATGCGCAAAGCCGGCACCGCCTTGGTTCCTTGCGGGCAGGCGCCACCCTGTCCAGGGAAGACCACGTGCGTTCGGTGATTGGCGCTGTCAGTGTTCTGGCCGTCCCAGCAGCTAGGGAAGTCCAGAATACGAACGACTTGGCTGCCGCGCGGGCAAAGCGGATATTTGTCGGGACTTATGCGGTTTTGGAATCCCGTGCAGCTCCAGGCGGCCCTGGCGTTGCCGGCGCCGTTGGTGGCGGCCTTGGCGTCACCGGTGATCAGCCTGAGGAACCTCGGCATCGCGACGACCTGGGAGCTGGCGTTGCCGCGGAACTGGAGCGTCACGGAGCGTGCACGCAGCACCTGGCCGACGTTGCCGTCCGCGTCCTGAGTGTTCACGTCCACCTTGCGGTCTCTGAGGACCGGCCAGAAGTAGGTGGATTTATCGCCCAACCGGCACGTGGTGCCCGCGGCGGCGAGGCTCTCGTCCGTGGAGAAGCCGTCCGTTGACAGGTTGCCCACGTAGTCGTGGAGGTGGTGGGCTCCGTTGCTCACGCCGGGGGCGACGATGAAGTTGTCCGGGTTGTTGTGGCCGTTGCGGTTCGTCCCGCAGGCGGAGACGAAGGTGCCGCGCGAGCCGCCCCTGCCGATGCGGGCGTCAAGCTGACGCGGCGCTACCTGGCGGATGTCGACGAAGTCCTGGACGAACGGGCCCAGGTCGGCGCATTCGTTCTCGTTGTGCTCCTCGGACGCCGTGGGGGACGGGCTGGGGGAGGCGCTTCCGTTGCCGTTGTTCCCGTTGTTGCCATTGTTCCCGTTATTACCGTTGTTGCCGTTGTTGCCCTGGCCGGGGTTCCTGGTCGGCCGGTTGCGGCGGCCGAACGTCTCGGCGGTCTGCTCCGGGTCGGGGTTCTGGGCGTCAGGGTTCTGGGCGTCGGGGTTCTGGGCGTCGGGGTTCTGGGCCGGGTCGAGCACGGCGCGCCCGCCGCCCTGGCCCTGCTGGTCGGCGTTCTGCTGCTGGTCGCCGTTCTGGTCCTGCTGCTGGCCCTGCTGCTGGTTGTTCTGCTGCTGGCCGTTCTGCTGGTTGTTGTTCTGATCCTGCTGGTTGTTGTTCTGGTCTTGGTTCTGCCCGTTCTGATCCTGGTTCTGGTTCTGGTCCTGCTGGTTCTGATCCTGTCCCTGCTGATCTTGATCTTGTTGCTGGTCCTGGTTCTGGTTCTGGTTGTTGTTCCGGTTCCGCTGACCCTGCTGCTGCTCCTGGGAGGCCTTTGCCGGGTCGCAGTGGTCGGCGCGCGCGGGGCCGACGCCGATGACGGCCGCGGACACCAATCCGCCGGCCACCACGGCCAATGCGGACACGGCCGAGGCCATGCGTCTAGATCTCGTCATGCGTCTCTCCTCTTTTCAACCGCCATCGCGACGGGTGGAGCTGGTGAGGGCGTCGGAGGCTCGGGCAACTGCGTGTGATCGACCAGGCCGGTGGACTCCAGGAGCGTCATGTGGCGCATGACGAAGTTGATGCCTTCCTGGGCGAACTTCCTGATCTCCGCGTTGCGCGTACCGGCCCGTACAGCCGCCACGACGGTGAAGACCTTGCCGTGCGCGGCACGCAACAGGTTCGCGAAGTCCTGGTCGAAGGCGGGTCCGCGCTCCGCAGCGAGCTGGGCCATCCAGCTCTGCTGATCGGCGTTGGGCTCGCTGGGCAGTGCCACACCGAGCTTCTTGGCGGTTTGCCGGGTCAGCAGGTCCAGCCTCTGGTGGTCCTGCATGATCAGCCTGCCGACTTCCTTGACGCGCTGGGACTCGGCGCGGGTCTGGGCATAGTCGCCCGCGGGCATCTCCCAGAGACCGGCCTGCCGCACTTTGATGAGCAGGTCACGGTCGGCGGCCGTGACGGGCCCCGATGATGTCTGGGTCGCCGCAGTGGCGGCGGGATCGATCGAAGGTGGCATGACCAGCACGATCGTCACCGCGGCCGCCACGACGAAGCCACCGAGCATGAACAGCTCGCCACCGCGCAAAAGCCTGTGCATGGTCGGAGGTACGCGGGTCTCTCGGGCTTGGTTCAGCACATGGCCGGAGATAGTTAGAAATGACTGGAGTTATCGGAGTGGCTACCGCTGAGATAACGAAGGTGTAAAGATGTGCCCCGTGCTAGGTCACCTCGACGGCAGGTTCGAGAGTGCGGATGCCGAGGCGGAGCATCGCATCGCGGTGCTTTACCAGGAGTTCGGCGGCCCTCTGCTGCGCCACGTACGCAAATCGACAGGTAACGACCTTCAATGGGCCGAAGACGTGGTGCAGGAGACGCTCGTCCGAGCCTGGAAAAACTCGGCAAGACTGCAGTGGGAACCAAGCCTTATATGGGCGTGGCTACTGACGGTAGCCCGCCGCATCGTTATCGATGGACGTCGACGGAAGAGCGTCCGGCCTCAAGAGGTCGAGCCGCCCGAAGTCGACATGATGGCCGTACCCGACGGCTCGGAGCGAGCTCTGTCGCGGATGGTCGTCGCCGACGCCCTTCGCAGCCTCTCTGAAGAACACCGCGAAGTCATAGAGCAGACCTACCTCCGAGACCGTACGATTAGTGAAGCGGCGGAGATACTGGGGATACCTCCGGGCACGGTGAAGTCCCGGCTCTATTACGGGATCCGGGCTCTCCGCGAACTGCTGCGGGACAAGGGGGTAGCCGGCTGATGCATGACGAGGTGGCTGCCTATGTCCTCGGAGTCCTCGATGAGGACGAGCACGAGGCCTTCGAACGCCACCTCGATACGTGTGAGAGATGCCAGGCGGAGCTGATTGAGCTTGCCGAGCTTCCGGAAGAGCTCGACGAGCTCAAGAACGCTCCCGCAGCCTCCGAAGACGACCCCCCGAGGTCGATGTCACGCTGACGTCTGTACGTTGACGTCTGTGCCCTTTTCGGGTGGTATCGGTACGGCGAGGCGTTGCGTCCGGTGTAGCGTGACCGGACGGTCAGGGGGAGGTGTTCGGTGGGCATCGACGGAGATGCGCCCGTTCCCCCGCATCGGCGGTTCGGCGAGGAAGGCGGCCGGCTGTCGTACGGCGGCTATCTTCGCCTGCCCGCGCTTCTCGCACAGCAACGGCCGCAGTCGGAAGCGCCCGACGAGCTGCTCTTCATCACCATCCACCAGGTCTACGAGCTGTGGTTCAAGCTGCTGCTCCACGAGCTGGAGAACGCCCGCGAGGCCATGTTCGCCGGCGAGCTCTGGCGGGCCAGGCACCTGTTCCGACGGGTGCACGCGGTCGAGAAGGTGCTGATCGAGCAGGTGGACGTGCTGGAGACGATGACGCCCCAGGACTTCCTCATGTTCCGGGAGAAGCTGGCGCCCGCCAGCGGCTTCCAGTCGGTGCAGTTCCGGGAGCTGGAGTTCCTGTCCGGGCTGAAGGACGAGCGCTATCTCGGCAGCTTCAGGCACGCCAGCGACACGGAGCTCGCACGGCTGCGCCGCAGGCTGGAGGAGCCCACGCTGTGGGATGCTTACCTCACCGCCCTCTCCCAGCGTGGCCTGCCGGTCTCCGACGACGAGATCATGGGCTCGCTGCTGGCCGTGGCGAGGGACCGCGGGTCGTACGACGACCTGTGGCAACTGGCCGAAGACCTGCTGACGCACGACGCGACCGCCGCGCAGTGGCGGACGCGTCATGTCCAGATGGTCGAACGCCAAATCGGCACCAAGTCGGGCACCGGCGGCTCGACAGGCGCCCCCTATCTACGCGGCAGAACGCGTTTGCACTACTTCCCGCTGCTGTGGGAGCTAAGGGCCTGGCTATGAACAGCTTTGGCAAACCCTCACAAAGGAGTGAGACCGAAATGCCCCTCGACGAGGCCAAGGACGAGCTGCTCCAGCGAGCCGCGGAAAGTTGCGCGGCGAGCAGCGAACATGTGGGCCCCGAGGAGGCCCTGTCCTTCCTCCGGTTCTACTACCGGCACGTCGCGCCGGAGGACCTGCTCGACCGCAACCCCGTTGACGTGTACGGCCCCGCGATGTCGCAGCGGCAGCTGGCCGAGGTCCGCCCCCAGGGCCGGGCGGTCGTCCGCGCCTACACCCCCACGCTGGACGAGCACGGCTGGGACCCGGGCCACTCGGTCGTCGAGGTGGTCACGGACGACATGCCGTTCCTCGTCGACTCCGTGACGATGGAGCTCGACCGCCACGACCTGGGCATCCACCTGCTGGTCCACCCCCAGATGCGGGTGCGTCGCGACATGACGGGCCGGATGCTCGGCCGCGGCCAGGAGGACGTCACCGGCCAGATGCTGGTCGAGTCGTGGATGCACATCGAGGTCGACCGGCAGGCCGACCCCGAGGCGCTCAAGGAGCTCGAGGCCGACCTGCAGCGGGTGCTCACCGACGTGCGCCACGCGGTCGAGGACTTCAGGAAGATGCGGGCGCTGGCCGTACAGACCGCCGAGGACCTGGGCATGAGCCCGCCGCCGCTGGAGCCCGCGGAGGTCGAGGACAGTATCGACCTGCTGCGCTGGCTCGCCGACGGGCACTTCACCTTCCTGGGCTACCGCGAGTACCGGCTCGAGCACACCGACGAGGGCGAGACGCTGCGGGCGCTGCCGGGCGCGGCGCTGGGCATCCTGCGCGACGACAAGGTCGGCTCGGAGAGCTTCTCGGCGCTGCCCGCCGAGGTGCGCGCCAAGGCGCGCGATAAGCAGCTCGTGATCACCACCAAGGCCAACTCGAGGGCCACGGTCCACCGGGCGACCTACCTCGACTACATCGGCGTCAAGATCTTCTCGTCCGAGGGCGAGGTGATCGGCGAGCGGCGCTTCCTGGGCCTGTTCACGCACGTGGCCTACAACGAGTCGATCTCCAGGATCCCCGTGCTCCGCCGGAAGCTGGCGGAGGTGCTGGACAGGGCCGGGCTGGCGCCCGACAGCCACGACGGCAAGGACCTGATCGAGATCCTCGAGACGTTCCCCCGCGACGAGCTCTTCCAGACCTCGATCGACCAGCTCCTGCCGATCGCGCTGGGCGTGCTGCGGCTGCGCGAGCGCAAGCAGGTCAAGCTCTTCCTGCGCCGCGACGACTACGGCCGCTACATCTCCTGCCTGATCTACCTGCCGCGCGACCGCTACACCACCAAGGTGCGGCTGAAGATGCAGGAGGTGCTGCTGAAGGCTCTGGGCGGCAAGTCGCTCGACTACAGCGCGATGATCGGCGAGTCGGTGCTGGCCCGGCTGCACGTGGTCGTGCGGGGCGAGCGGGGCAAGCAGCTCCCGCCGCCGAGCGTGGACGTGGAGGAGCTGGAGGCGCGGCTGGCCGCCCTGACCCGCTCCTGGGAGGACGACCTGGCCACCGAGCTGGGGCGGAGGACCGCCGAGGACGAGGCGCCCGCGCTCATCAGGCGGTACGCCTCCGCGTTCCCCGAGGGTTACAAGGCGGACTTCCCGCCCAAGGTGGCCGTCGTGGACCTGCGCCGCCTGGAGGACCTCGTGGCCGTGGGCGACGGCGCGGAGGTGGACATCAACCTCTACGAGCCGTACGACGCGGCCGAGGGGGAGCGGCGGCTCAAGATCTACAAGGTCGGCTCGCCCATCTCGCTCTCCGAGGCGCTGCCGCTGATCCAGCGGCTCGGCGTCGAGGTCGTGGACGAGCGGCCGTACGAGATCGACCGCGACAACGACCCCAACACCAAGAACGCCTGGATCTACGACTTCGGCCTGCGGTACACGCCGACGGAGGAGGTCGGCAGGGACGACTTCAAGCGGCTGTTCCAGGACGGGCTAAGCGCCCTCTGGAAGGGGCAGGTCGAGGCCGACGACCTCAACTCGCTCATCCTGAGCGCCGGGCTGACCTGGGAGCAGGTCGAGATCCTCCGGGTGTACGCCAAGTACCTGCGCCAGGCCGGGGGCACGTTCTCGCAGACCTACATGGAGCGGGTGCTGGCCGGGAACGTGCGGCTGGCGCGGCTGCTGGTGAGCTTCTTCGAGGCCAAGCTCGATCCGCGGCGCGGCGAGGACGTGCGGCTCGATCTCGCCGACGCGCTCAACGAGGAGATCCTGGGCGCGCTCGACGAGGTGGCCTCGCTGGACGAGGACCGGATCCTGCGGGCGTACCTGGAGATGATTCAGGCGACATTGCGCACGAATTACTTCCAAACGGTCGATGGACACCGCAAACCGTACATATCTCTCAAGTTCGACCCGCAGGCGATCAGCGTGCTGCCGCTGCCGCGGCCGAAGTACGAAATATTCATCTATTCGCCGCGGGTCGAGGGCGTGCATCTGCGCTTCGGGAAAGTGGCGCGGGGCGGGCTGCGGTGGTCGGACCGGATGGAGGACTTCCGTACGGAGATTCTCGGCCTGGTAAAGGCGCAGATGGTGAAAAACACCGTCATCGTCCCCACTGGGTCTAAAGGTGGATTTGTCGTTAAACAGCCGCCTGTGTCCGGAACGCGGGAGGAGATGCTCGTCGAAGGCGTCGCCTGCTACCGGACGTTCATCTCCGGCCTGCTCGACGTGACCGACAACCTCGTGGACGGCAAGGTCGTGCCGCCGCCCGACGTGGTCAGGCACGACGGCGACGACACCTACCTCGTGGTCGCCGCCGACAAGGGCACCGCGACCTTCTCCGACATCGCCAACAGCGTGGCCAAGGAGTACGGCTTCTGGCTGGGCGACGCGTTCGCCTCCGGCGGCTCGATCGGCTACGACCACAAGGCCATGGGCATCACCGCCCGCGGCGCCTGGGAGTCGGTCAAGTACCACTTCCGGACCACGGGCCTGGACGTGCAGAGCACCGACTTCACGGTGGCCGGCATCGGCGACATGTCCGGCGACGTGTTCGGCAACGGCATGCTGCTGTCCCGCCACATCCGGCTGGTGGCCGCCTTCGACCACCGGCACATCTTCGTCGACCCCTCGCCCGACGCGGCCGCCTCGTACGCGGAGCGGCAGCGCCTCTTCGAGCTGCCGCGCAGCTCCTGGGAGGACTACGACGCCAAGCTGATCTCGGCCGGCGGCGGCATCTTCCCCCGTACGGCCAAGTCCATCCACATCACGCCGCAGATGCGCGAGGCGCTCGGCATCCCCGCCGGGGTCACCTCCCTGGCCCCCAACGACCTGATCAGCGCCATCCTGCGGGCCCCCGTCGACCTGCTGTGGAACGGCGGCATCGGCACCTACGTCAAGGCCGGCTCCGAGTCCAACGCGGACGTGGGCGACAAGGCCAACGACGGGCTGCGGGTCAACGCCGCGGACCTGCGCTGCAAGGTCATCGGCGAGGGCGGCAACCTGGGGTTCACCCAGCTCGCCCGCATCGAGTTCGCGCTGAACGGCGGGCTGGTCAACACCGACTTCATCGACAACTCGGCCGGGGTCGACACCTCCGACCACGAGGTGAACATCAAGATCCTGCTCGACCAGGTCGTCCGCGACGGCGAGCTGACCGACAAGCAGCGCAACCAGGTCTTCACCTCGATGACCGACGAGGTCGCCGACCTGGTGCTGCGTGACAACTACGCGCAGAACGTGGTCCTCGCCGCGGCCCGCACCCAGGCCGTCGAGATGCTCCACATCCACTCCCGCTACCTGCGCCGCCTGGAACGGGACGGCCTGGTCAACCGGGAGCTGGAGTTCCTGCCCTCGGACAAGACGCTGGCCGAGCGCCGCCAGGCCAGGCTCGGCCTGACCGCGCCCGAGTTCTCCGTCCTGCTGGCCTACACCAAGCTGGTCGCCGACGCCGAGCTGCTGGGCTCCGACCTGCCCGACGACCCCTACCTGGCCTCGTGGCTGGTGTCGTACTTCCCGTCCGCGCTGCGCGAGCGCTTCCGCCCCTACATGGACGCCCACCCGCTGCGGCGCGAGATCATCACCACCTGCGTGGTGAACGAGCTGGTCAACTCCATGGGCACCACGTTCATGTACCGCTTCGGGGAGGAGACCGGGGCCTCGACCCCCGACATCGTGCGTGCCTACCTCGTGGCGCGCGAGGTGTTCGACCTGCCCAGCTTCCACCGGGCCGTGGAGGCGCTGGACAACAAGGTCGACACGGCCACCCAGATCGCCATGCTGCTGGAGGCCCGCAAGCTGGCCGAGCGCGGCACCCGCTGGCTGCTGGTCAACCGCCGCCCGCCGCTGGACCTGGCAGGCTCGGTCGCCTTCTTCGTGAAGGGCGTCAACGGCCTGCTGACCCACATCCCCAAGCTGCTGACCGGGCCCGACCTGGCCGCCTACGAGGAGCGCCGCGACTCGTTCGTGGCCAGGGGGGTGCCGCTGGAGCTGGCCGAGCGGGCGGCCGCCATGGTGCCCGCGTACTCCATGCTGGACCTGGTGGAGGTGGCGTCGCTGACGGGCCGCCCGGTCGCCGAGGTGGCGGAGGTCTACTTCGACCTGGCGGACCGGCTCCAGCTGGCCCGCCTCCGGGAGCGCATCATCGCACTGCCCCGGGACAACCGCTGGAACTCGATGGCCCGCTCCGCCCTGCGCGACGACCTCTACGCCGCGCACGCCTCGCTGACCCGCGACGTGCTGGCCCACAGCACGCCGGGGCTGCCGCCGGAGGAGCGGCTGGCCCGGTGGACGGAGGCCAACTCGGCGGCGGTCTCCAGGGCGCGGCAGACGCTCTCGGAGATCTGGGAGAGCGACCACTTCGACCTGGCCACCCTGTCGGTCGCGCTGCGGGCGATCCGCACCCTGGTGGCGGCCAGCAACCTCCCGCACACGGAGGCGTAGCCCGGCCGCTGTCTTACAACAGCCCGGCCCGGCCGCCGTGCGTACGGCGGCCCGGCCGCTGTGCCTACGGCGGCCCGGCCGCTGTGCCTACGGCGGCCCGCGCCTGGCCGTGCCCCGGTGGTGCGGCCGGAGCGCCGCGTGGCGTGGGGCGCCTTCCAGGGCGCTCCAGGGGGTCACCAGCTCCCGTCCGCCAGTACCTCCCGCAGGCGGGTCGCCAGCGCGGCCCGGTCCACCCCTGCCAGGGTGAGCGCTCGGGGCACGGTGCCGACCTCGGCCTCCAGGATCCCGAGCACCAGGTGGCCGGGTCTGAGGTCCTTCTTGCCCGTGGCGGAGGCGAAGCCGCGTTCGAGGCAGAGCCGCCCCGAGGCCCCCAGGTCCAGGCGGCGGTCCGGGTCGGGGGTCGGCGCCGGGAGGCCGAACGAGGCGGCCGACACCCCGGCCGTGCCCAGGCTGTGCTCGAACTCCCGGTCCAGCGCGTCGCGGATCGCCTGGCGGTCCAGCCCCGCCGAGGTCAGGACCTCGCGGGCGGCGGTGCCCTCCTGGGCGGCGATGCCGAGGAGCAGGTGGTGCGCCTCTATCGCGGCGGACCCGTCCTGCCTGGCCTCGGTCTGGCCGTGCAGGATGACGGCCTGGATGTAGTGGTCGATCGCGCTCACTGTCGTCTCCTCAGCGTGACGCCGGCGGCGATGAGCCGCTTGACGTGCTTCTTGTGCACCGCTTGACGGGTGACTCCGAGCGCCTCGGCGACCTGCGGCCAGCTCCAGCCGGCCCGCATCGCCTGCTCGACGGCGGCGTCCTCCAGCTGATCGGCCAGGCGCCGCAGTGCGACCACGGCCGCCAGCGCGTCAGCGGGCTCCTGGGGTTCGGGAATGTCGGCCGGCATGCAAGCAACCATAGTTGCCTACCTGCGAATTAGTCAACCTAAGTTGCTACTGGCCCGAGGCGCGTGTCAGGGTTCCGTCGTGGGCGATGACGTCGGCGGCGGCAGGGGCCTTCAGCGGAGGCACCACGGTGGCGTACTGGTGCGTCTCGATCAGCTTGAGCGAGCGCCGCAGCACCGGCGTGGTGATGGCCCACTGCGCCTGCTCCGGCACGGGGATGTAGTCGTCCTCGGCCGTCTTCGTCGTCGTGGACGTCGTGCGGGTGAGTGAGTATTGGATCAACGCCCCGCCGTCCTTGGTGCGCAGCGCGTAGACCGGATAGTTGTCGGCGCTGAAGATCGAGTCGTAGCTGAACCCGTCGTTCTTCGACTTCTCCCGGAGGCTGGCGATCTGCTCGGCCACGTCCGTCGTGTACGGGCCCGCCGCCAGCAGCCCCGCCGTGACCCCCGCGGACCCGGTCTCGGCCACGCTGGCGTGCACCGGACCCATGAACTGCGGGCTGATCGTGACCGACTTGTCGTCGGGCGCCACCGCGGTCGCGTAGCCGTCGGCGTCGAGCTGGATCTCCGGCACCTCCTGCCTGGGCAGGAGCTCGGCCGCGGAGCTGAGCCGCCACCGGTCGGGGGACTTGGCGAACGTCAGCAGGGTCGGGCTGCCGTCGCGGGTCGCCAGCACGCTGAACCAGGGCGCCTGCTCCGTCGGCGCGAACCTCGGCACGAACAGCTTCGGTGGCCCCCACCTGTAGCGGGGCGGCGCGAAGTCATGAGACAGGAACGCCGCCGCGGTGATCGGCAACTGCCCGCCCGTCACGACGTCCTTCAGCTCCATGTCCAGGCGTCCCTGGAACTCGCTCGGAGCCCGCAGCGTGTCGTCGGTGGCCGTGAACTTGGAGAACTCCTCCGCGGCCTCGGCCTGCGTGACGGCCGTCGCGCGCGCGGAGGGAGAGGGGGACGGGGACGCCGACGAGGTCGCGGCCGCCTTGGACGGCTCGGCCGGAGCATTGCCCGTGCAGGCGGTCGCCGCGGCCAGTACGCCGGCGGCGAGCGCCAGCACCTTCCGCCGACCGTATGCACGCACCTCGCCATGTTATTCGCGACCGCGGGGCGACGGGCCCTCCGGTGCCCGAACAGAAGCCGCCTTTTGACGACGTGGGCGGGATGGGGGGCACAGCCCTCCGGGGGAAGTAGGCTTGGGAGACGTGGCAGGCATCGATCCGGCAGAAGAGATCAACGAGCTCGCGGGCACGCTCCGCAGCATCCAGGACGTGCTCGACCTCGACGCGATGCGCAAGCAGATCGAGGAGCTGGAGCAGCAGGTTGCCGCACCGGACCTGTGGGACGACCCCGACCAGGCGCAGAAGGTCACCAGCAAGCTCTCGCACCTCCAGGGTGAGCTCAACCGTGTCGAGGGCGTCGCGCGCCGCCTCGACGATCTCAACGTGCTCTACGAGCTGGCGGCCGAGGAGGGCGACGACGACACGCGCGCCGAGGCCGACAAGGAGCTTGAGACGCTCAAGTCCGACATCGGGGCTCTAGAGGTGCGCACGCTGCTCTCGGGCGAGTACGACGCCCGCGAGGCGCTCGTCACGATCAACTCCCAGGCGGGCGGGGTCGACGCCGCCGACTGGGCCGAGATGCTGCTGCGCATGTACCTGCGCTGGGCCGAGCGCAAGGGCTACTCGACCGAGGTCTACGACACCTCCTACGCGGAGGAGGCCGGCATCAAGTCGGCCACGTTCACGATCAAGGCGCCCTACGCGTACGGCACGCTCCGTGGCGAGCACGGCACCCACCGGCTGGTCCGCATCAGCCCGTTCGACAACCAGGGCCGCAGGCAGACCTCGTTCGCCGGGGTCGACGTCGTGCCGGTCGTCGAGCAGACCGACCACATCGACATCAACGAGGACGAGATCCGCGTCGACGTCTACCGGTCGAGCGGCCCGGGCGGCCAGGGGGTCAACACGACCGACTCGGCGGTGCGCATCACGCACCTCCCGAGCGGCATCGTCGTCTCCTGCCAGAACGAGCGCTCGCAGCTCCAGAACCGCGCCACCGCCATGAACGTCCTCCAGGCCAAGCTGCTGGAGCGTAAGCGGCAGGAGGAGGCGGAGAAGATGTCGGAGCTGCGCGGCGCCACCACAACGTCCTGGGGCACGCAGATCCGCAACTACGTGCTGCACCCGTACCAGATCGTGAAGGATCTACGCACGGCCACCGAGGCGGGCAACCCGACGGCAGTGCTCGACGGCGACCTCGATGAGTTCATCGAGTCCGAGATCCGCTGGATGCGCCGCCAGGAGTCGGGGACCGCCGACTAGAGCCCGCTCAGGTGCTTGAGCACCAGGCTCACGAAGAGCAGGACGAGCAGCAGCAGGGCGATCAGAGCGGGTGACAGCCCGGCGAAGCCGTGCTGGTGCATCCGCTCCCTGCTGGCTCGGCAGGTGGGGCAGCGTCCCTCGATCACAGGGTGGGCGCACTGCGCGCATACGAGGTGTTCACAACTCATGACAGCCCCAAGTCTAGCCGCACAATCGTTTTGTTTCCGTTATGGACTTTCCATGCCAGTCTTCCCCCTAGACTGTCGTCTGGCCAATCGGAACGTCGATCATCAGTAAAGACCGCGTAACCCGATCGGCCGGTGGCGGGAAGTGGGCATGTGCCACCCTCGCTTCCGTCCTGACCCCTAGACTGGCATGCCGTGATGCTCTCGTGATCCATTTCGATAATGTCACCAAGGTCTACGCGAACCAGAACCGGCCCGCCCTCGACCACGTGTCCGTAGACGTGGACAAGGGCGAGTTCGTGTTCCTCGTCGGTCCCTCGGGATCAGGCAAGTCCACGTTCCTGCGTCTGGTCCTCAAGGAGGAGCGGCCCAACTCCGGTGCGATCCATGTCGCCGGCAAGGACCTGGCCCGCCTCTCCAACTTCAAGGTGCCGCACCTGCGCCGCCGCATCGGCTGCGTGTTCCAGGACTTCAGGCTGCTCCCGAACAAGAACGTCTACGAAAACGTGGCGTTCGCCCTCGAGGTCATCGGAAAGCCCCGGCGGTTCATCCGCAAGGTGGTGCCCGAGGTCATCGAGCTGGTCGGCCTGGAAGGCAAGGCCCACCGCATGCCCGACGAGCTGTCCGGCGGCGAGCAGCAGCGCGTCGCCATGGCCCGCGCGTTCGTCAACCGGCCGATGATCCTGCTGGCCGACGAGCCCACGGGCAACATCGACCCCGCGACGAGCATCGGCATCATGAAGGTGCTCGACCGCATCAACAGGACTGGCACCACGGTCGTCATGGCCACGCACGACGCGGCCATCGTCGACTCCATGCGTAAGCGCGTGGTGGAGCTGGAGGACGGCAAGATCGTCCGTGACCAGTCGCGTGGCGTGTACGGCCAGGCGTACTGACAGGGAGCTGCAGACAGAACATGCGGGCGAATTTCATCTTCTCCGAGGTCTGGATCGGCCTCCGTCGCAACCTGACCATGACGATCGCGGTGGTGATCACCGTGGCGGTCGGCATGGCGATGCTGGGCGTCGGCTTGATGATCAACGCCCAGGTCGGCATGATGAAGGGCTACTGGGACGACAAGGTCGAGGTCTCGGTCTTCTTGTGCACCAAGGGCTCGGCCATGGAGTCCTGCAAGGGCAAGGAGGTCTCCAACGCCCAGAAGGAGGCCCTCAACACCCTGATCAAGGGCACCCCCGGGGTCAAGGAGGTGTTCTTCGAGGACCAGTCGGCGGCGTACCAGAACTTCCAGAAGCTGTACGCGACCAACAAGGCCCTGGTGAGCACCGCCAAGGTCGAGGACATGCCGCAGTCGTTCCGCATCAAGGTGGCAGACCCCAACAACTACAAGGCCGTCGTGCAGGCCCTTCAGGGGCAGCCGGGCGTGTCGCAGGTGCTGGACCAGGCCCAGTTGGTCGGTCCGTTCTTCGAGATGCTCGACAAGCTGGCGTTCTACGCGCTCGCGGTGGCCATCATCCTCGTGCTGGCGGCGGCGCTGCTGATCGGCAACACGGTACGGCTCTCGGCCTTCAACCGGCGTAGAGAGACGGGCATCATGCGCCTGGTCGGCGCGTCCAATCTCTACATCCAGCTCCCGTTCGTCATGGAAGGCGTCATCGCCGGCCTGATCGGCGGGGTGTTCGCGGCGGTCATCCTGATCGTCACGAAGGTCTTCCTCTTCGAGGAGCTCGGGCGCTACCTGGGCGACGCCACCGCGCAGCTGGGCTGGAACGATGTGGCCCAGACCATCACCATCACCATGGTCATCGGTGTGGTCATCTGTGTGCTGGCGTCGTTCGTGACGCTCCGCCGCTACCTGAGGGTCTAGGGATCGCCGGTAAAGTCGAAGCATGCCACGTGAGACCGGGCGTAAGGTCATCGCCCAGAACAAGCGTGCCAGGCACGACTACCTCCTCGAGGATACGTTCGAGGCGGGTCTCGTGCTCCAGGGCACCGAGGTGAAGTCGCTGCGTGAGGGCCGCGCCTCGCTCGTCGACGGCTACGCCAGCATCGACGGCGACGAAGCGTGGCTGCTCAACGTCCACATCCCCGAATACTCCCAGGGGACGTGGACCAACCACGCCGCCCGCCGCAAGCGCAAGCTGCTGCTGCACCGCAAGGAGATCGACAAGCTCGCCGCCAAGACGAAGGAGGGCGGGCTCACGATCGTGCCGCTGACGCTCTACTTCAAGGACGGCAGGGCCAAGGTCGAGATCGCGCTCGCCCGGGGCAAGAAAGACTGGGACAAGCGGCAGTCGCTGGCGGAGCAGCAGGCGAAGCGGGAGATGGCCCGGGCCCTGCGGCACCGCAACCGATGAGACGGCGGCACCGCACCCCATGACACGCGCTCGCCGCATCCTCTCCGCGGCCGCCACCCTGGCGGTCGCGAGCACGACCCTGACCGGCTGCTTCGAGGAGCCCTCACCGCACGACGCGGTGCGGGACTTCCTCGTGGGCTGGCAGTCGGGCGACTACGAGCTCGCCGCCGGCCGCACCGACGGCGATCAGGCCACCGTGCGCAAGACGCTGTCCGACGCCAAGCTGGAGCTCGACGCGGCCTCCTTCCGCTTCAAGATCAAGAGCCTCAGCATGACGGGCGAGGAGGCGAAGGCCGACTTCCGCGCCGAGGTCGACCTGGGGGAGAACAACCCCCTCTGGGAGTACGACGGGCTGCTCCCGCTCCACCTCGTGGACGGCACCTGGAAGGTGCGCTGGTCGCCTTCGGTGCTGCATCCGCAGCTCAAGGAGGGGCAGCGGTTCGCCGTCGACACCGACCCGAGGCCGCGCAAGCCGATCGTCGACCGCACGGGCGAGCCGCTGCAGGGCAACACCGTGTTCTACAGCGCGGGCGTCTACCCGGCCAAGCTCGGCGACAAGGCGGAAGAGGTCGCCGCCAAGCTGTCCAAGATCACCGACTACGCGCAGGACCGCCTGCTGAGCCGCATCAGGTCGTCGCCGCCCGACAAGTTCGTGCCGCTGGTCACGTTCGGCCGCTCGCGCTACCAGACGATGCAGTCGAAGCTCGACGCCATCGACGGGATCGAGACCGTGCAGCAGGACCAGCCGGTCAACCCCGAGCCGCCGCAGCAGATCGTCGGCAGCGTCAGCGCGCTCACCCCCGAGACCGAGCAGAAGCTCGGCGGGCCCGAGCGCGCCGGTGACTCGGTCGGCAGGAGCGGCCTCCAGCAGGCCTACCAGGACTACCTGACCGGTTCGACGCAGACCAAGGTGATCACGCTCGACCTGAAGACCGGCAAGCAGGTCGCCCTGCTGAAGGAGTGGCGGGGCCGGGAGAACGTCTCGGTGAAGACCACCATCGACCGGTCCGTCCAGGCGGCGGCCGAGCAGGCGCTGGGCGACACGGAGGCGAGCCTGCTGGTGGCGGTGCAGCGCGACACCGGTCAGATCCTCGCGGTCGGGTCCCAGGGTGAGCTGACCCGGCAGAAGGACCTGAACCAGGAGATGGGCGCGCTGGCCGGCCGGTTCCCCGCGGGCACGGCGTTCTCGATCGTGGCCGCGAACGCGCTGCTCAAGAAGGACGTCAGCCCGCAGCTGCGGCTGGCCTGCCCGGACGAGCGCACGGTCGGCGGCGCCAAGTTCGTGCAGGCCGCGGAGCCCACCGGGGTCACACCCTCGGCCACCTTCCAGGAAAACTTCGCCAAGGGCTGCGTCACCGCGCTGGCCTCGCTGGCCCGCCGCGTCACGGCCGACGACCTGTCCGGGAGCGCCAAGGCGTTCGGCGTGGGCCAGCCGTGGCGGCTGCCGCTCAAGTCGTTCAGCGGCGCGGTGCCGCAGCTGGCCGGCGACGCCGACAAGGCCAAGGCCATCGCGGGCCAGAACGTCGAGGTCAGCCCGCTCGGCATGGCGCTGGTGGCCGCGGCGGTCGCCTCGGGCACCTGGCGCCCGCCGGTGCTGGTCACCGACCCCAGGTCGCCCGACCCGACGGTGGAGGCCGCGCAGGCCCCGCAGCCCGCCCCCGTACCCGTCGACCCCAAGGTCCTCGCGACGCTGAAGCGGATGATGGCGGCCGGGGCCACCGGCACGCCCGCCCAGGCGGGCAAGGGCAGGGTCTACGGCGTGACGGCCACGGCAGGCAACCAGCTGAAGTGGTTCGTGGGCTGGCAGGGGGACGTGGCGGTCGCCGTGCTGGCGCGCAACCACGACGCCGGAGCGGTCGCGGGCGGCTTCTTCTCGGCCCTCCGGAACTCTCCGTGAAATTGTTGTCACGCTGAGCAACCATTCGAGGGTCCGGCTGCGTCTTACTGAGTGACTGGACCCGCTCGGGGGGTTGCGGATCCAGTCGCCGTGATGAGATCAGGACTTCATCTCGGGGGAAGTCCTGCCGTCCGGACCGGCTCGACCCTGCCGGTCGGCCCCCGGGAGCGCGAGCCGCTGAGCCGCGCTCCCGGGGGTTTCGTCATGGGGAATCAAGTTGGCGTTGGGGGCGTTGTTCCCTGTAGATTCTTGTTGCTCACCTCTTCGGAGGTGTGTTGACAACTGCACAGGGGGTGACTGGCTTCGACTTCGACTTTGCAAGCCAGGTGAAGCGGGCCGAGGACTGCGGACATAACCTCGTTAATCCTGTGACCGCAAACAACAAGTGCCAATTCTAAGCGCACTGTGGCTGCCCAGGATTCCCTGGGCCTCGCTGCCTAAGTAGCGAAACCACTGTCAGCCCGGGAGTGCCTTCGGCCCGGTGTCTGGCATCGTTAGAAGGCTCAACCGCTCGACCCGGCCACGGGGGAGAGCGGGAAATCTAACAGTGGCTGAGCCCGTCGGCGACTCGCCTGCGTGATCGCCGGGGCTGAGAAAAGCACAGCAGGCTGCGCCCGGAGAAGCCCTGACTTGGGGTTGAAGGACGCGGGTTCGATTCCCGCCACCTCCACACCATCAGACCGCCTCTGATCTGCCGAGACCCCGGCAGGCAGGGGCGGTTTTTTGCGTTCAGGGGCCCCCAACGTCCTCAGGCGCCTCAAGGTCCTCAAGGCGGCAAGGGCGTTGTCAGAACGCAGGGCCTGATCGCCCGCGTCCGCGAGCGCTTCGCCCGCGTCCGCGAGCGCTTCGCCGGCGAGCCGGCGCGTCGCCGTCTGGCCGAGCACCCGGAGGAGTTCACGGTGCGGCATGCGGTGTGGGTGATCGGGCCGGACGCCGATGAGCTGGGCACCCTGCTGGACGGGCCGGTGCCGGGTTTCCACGCGCGGGCGATGGCCGCGCTTCCCGGGAGTCCGGCATCCGGACGGCGCGGGATGCGGTTGCAGGCCACCGTCGCGCTCACCCCGGAGCTGCCCGAGCCCCTGCGGGCGCTGCCCGAACAGGCAGCGGCCGGGCCCGTCCCGTACGACGGCGGCCATCTGGCGGGGGTCGTCCACGAGGTCGTCCCGCCCGATCCCGAGGCTCCCGAGGTGCTGGAGGCGGCGCGGGACGCGGCGTTCCAGGCGTGGCTGGACGAGCGGCGGCGCACGTCGGAGGTCCGGTGGTTCTGGCTGTGAGAAGGCGCCCGCGGAGCGCCGGCGCTCACCCTCGCTGACAACATTTGGTACCGCTGACACCGCAGACCGTAACCAACGCGTGTTTTACATGTGCTTAGGTGGGTCTCTGACATTTTGCGGGCCGGAGTGAGGGTAAAGGGTGTCAAGGTACGGCTGGCGTCACTCGGTGTTCGCGCCTGTGGTGGGTGTGGTGTTCTCCGCGCTGCTGATGGCGGCCGGAATGGTGGAGGCTCTGCTGGTGTCCGTGGGCGCGACCACGGCCCCCGTGGCAGCGGAGCTTGTGGTCACGCTGATCATCGCGGTGTTCCTGACCGCGGTGCTCAGGATCGTCAGGGCCGTTCCGGACATCCGGCGTGAGAACGCCGCGACTGCTCGGGCCGTGTCGAACGTCCAGGCGGTGAAGCCGACGGACGACACGCTGGTGGCGCGGCGGCTCAAGCTGTTCAGGGAGGCGGCCGAGGCAGGGAACGACTGCGAGGCGGTGCTGAGCGCGCGGTCCGCGCTGGACGAGAGCGAGATGGCCAACAAGCACCATCTCGACCACGCGCTCATCTGGGCGCTGCCGGTCTTCGGGTTCATCGGCACCGCGCTGACGATGGGCGCGATGGTCAACTCTTTCTCGAACGCCCTGGACCGCGAGGGTGACCCCGGAGTGCTGATCGCCGCGCTCAAGCAGCACGTGCTGCCCGAGCTGGCCTCCGCGTTCGGCGTCACGCTGATCGCGCTGTTCCTGAGCGTGCTGGCGTTCAGCGCGATGGCCCTGGTCGAGCGGGGCGAGCGGGCCAACGTGGTGGCCGCCGACGAGGTGTTCCTGATCTACATCGCGCGGCTGCCCGCCAAGCAGGCGGCCCCCGCGATGCACGGGCTCACCCAGGAGCTGGCCCAGTCCAGGGGCCGGACCGAGGAGCTCGTCAAGGGCCTGGACGCGCTGCGTACGGCGGTGGAGCGGCTGAGCGCGGCCGAGAGCCGCCCGCAGAAGTACACGCTGGTGAGGGAGCCGTGAGGCGGCGGCCCGCCCGATCGTTCGCCCCGCCGCTCGATCTGCGCTTCATCGACCTGTTCATGGCCATCGTCCTGGCGCTGTCGTTCGTCGCGATCATGCTGACCGTCGTGGCGCGGATGCTCCCGACGGACACCCCCGCGACTCCTCCGCGCCAGGAGAGGAGCGTCGCCCAGCTGAAGAAGCAGCTCGACGCGGCCGTGGAGGCCAAGCGGAAGGCCGAGACGGAGCTGGCTACCACGCAGCGGCAGATCGCCGACCAGACCGCCTTCGCGCTGCCCTGGTGGCTGATCGGGTTCTGCGCCCTGCTCGGCGTGCTCGCCGTCTTCATGGGCTGGCGGATCCGGCTGTGGAACAAGGGGAACCTGCCGCGCCTGCGAAGCTGGCTGCTCGTCACCCTGGTGGTGGCCGTGGTCACGGCGGTGATCAGGTCGCTGAGCGACGGCGACGGCTATCTGCTGCTCGCCGAGATCCCCTGGTGGGCCGCCGACGCGCTCTGTCTCGGGCTGATGCTGGTCTCGTACGTGCTGATCTCCGTCATCCGGGAGAACCACACCACGCTCGGCGAGATCAAGGCCCGCTCGGCGCGCACCGAAGCCCGGTAAATACCGTCGCATCGGTGCGAAAGGCCCGGTAAGGTCCGGACCAGACTGGCCGCGGGACTCAGGTACGACTTCCGGAACCCGCCTGTACAGCGATGCTTCGCAGCTCGTGCCCCCATTCCCCGGCCAGTCCGCCGACCCCCGGGGGAGCCCATGGAGACCTACGCCGACCTGATCGGGTGCGAGGACGTCCTGATCTTCGCGAACGCGGCCATCACCTCCACCGGCCAGCGCGAGTTCCACGGCACGGCCGGCGAGCAGCGGCTCTCCCTCGACTTCCTGCACCGCTACGTCCAGGGCAACTATCCCGACCTGTACGCCGCCGCGCTGGCGCTCGACATCAACGACCACAACGCCGCCCTGATCATCGCCAACCTGCTGAGCGGGCGCGCGGGCGACGGCCGGCTGATCGCCTGGCGGCTGGAGCGGATGAGCCCGCCGAGGGTCTACCGGCTCTTCCGGCGTCTGCGCCGCGACGGCGTCAACAACCGGCGCACCAGGGCCGTCGTCCGCGACTGGCTCACCGGCCGCCCCGACCTGGCCTTCGACGCGGTCAAGTACCGCGCGCAGGTGAAGTCGGCGGTGCGCCACGCCCACCTGCGACTGCCGGGAGAGCTGGGCGACTTCCTGTTCGCGCCGTTCAGCCGGGCCCGCTACGAGACGCCCGTCCTGGAGGCGTGGCGCCGCGCGCACTTCGACAAGAGCGCCCTGTACGACCTCCCGTACACCGTCGCCGAGGGGTTCGCCGCCCGCCACGGCATCGGCAGGGAGATCTTCCTGGAGCGCATCGCGCCCCGGCTGACCAGGCTGGAGCGCCTGCGGCTGACGGAGTCCGCGAGCCGGGACAAGGTGGACACCGAGGCGGATCTGGCCGCGATGCCGCTGGTCAGGCTGGCCTCGTACATTCTGTCGCTGCGTGCTGACGCGCGCGCGAGCCGTCGTGCCGAGCTGGTGGGCGCGCTGCGGGCGGCGGCGGCCCGCGTGGCCGGGGCGCGGGCGGGCACGTGGGGGAGCGTCGCGGCGGTGCTGGACGACAGCTTCTCCTCGTTCGGCTCGCCGGTGAAGCGCCGCCGGCCGCTGGCGGTCGCGCTCGCCTGCCACTACCTGCTGGAGGCCCTGGCCGGCGACTACCGCGGCCTGTGGCTGTCGCGCCGGACCGACCCGCTCCAGGTGCGGCCGTACGGGCCGACGCCGCTGGGGCAGCGGATCCTCGACGCGCTCGAACACCGGCCCGGCCTGCTCGTCATCGTCTCCGACGGCTGGGACAACGCGCCGCCGGGGCTGGCGGGCGAGGTGCTGCGCGTCTGGCGGCGCAAGCTCGATCCCGGAGGCGAGGTGGGCATCGTGCACGTCAACCCGGTCTACGACGCCGACCGGTTCGACGTGCGGCGGCTGTCGCCCATGGTGCCGACGGCCGGCATCCGCGACGCCGAGGACCTGCCCGCGCTGGTGGAGCTGGCCAGGTTCGCGGAGGGGCGCACCGGGCTCGGGGAGCTGAGGACGTACCTGGAAGATCGGGCGGCACGGCGATGACGGACCTCACGGGGCTGGACACCCGGCCCGCGCAGACCTGGGGAGGGCTGCGGCTGGTGCCGCTCGTGCGCCGCGAGCCCATCGAGGACCTGCGGCTGCACGCCAAGGTGTACGGCGACGAGCTGTCCATGGTCCACCTGCCGGACAAGACCCTCTACACGGCGTACGTCCCGCACGCCTTCGTCGCGTCGTGGACCGGCGACGGGACCCCGGCGGCGGCCTACGGCACGCAGCTCGGGCAGCCGCTGCGCCACATGTGCATCAGGACCAGGCGCAGGATGGCCCGGCGGGTGGACAAGAACCGGCTCCGGTTCCTGCCGCTGCACCTGGCCGTGGAGGGATACCTCGCGCTGCACTTCGGCGGCCCCGTGGTCGCGTGGGAGGAGTGGTCGCGGCAGGCGCTCGTCCACGGGCTGTCCCCCCGCTCCGAGGAGGCCTACGCCGGGGCGGAGGTGCGCGGGCTGGAGGACGCGCTCAAGATCTTCGAGATCTACCCCGGGCAGTGCGGGCTGCTGCTGTACGCCGGTGACACGCTGGCCAGTGCTTTCGTGGTGCCGCACCCGGAGGACTACCGGGCGCTGCACCCGACGCTGGTCCGCGACATGTACGGCGAGCTGATCCACGACTATGCCCTGTTCTACCCCGCCAGGGACTTTCCCGCGGTGATCGACGAGAGCGCGGTCGCCTCGCTGTCCGACCTGCGGGCCGAGGCCGTACGCGCCGAGCGGGACTGGGCCGGCTTCCACGACTCGGTGATGGCCGCGGGCCTCCTCCGCGCCCCCGCGCGGGTGGAGGAGGTCTACCGGATGGGCGGGTTCACGCTGAGCCGGTTCCTGCCCGCGTTCGAGCGGAAGAGCGAGAACCACATCGGCGAGATGATCACCGACGGGGACGGGCGGACGGCCTACCTGAAGACGTTCAGGCTGTCGGAGGCGCAGGTCAGGCGCGGTCACCTGCTGAGCACGCTGGCCGAGCACGACTGGAGCCTGCCCGCCGCCGCGGAGAGCCTGCGGGTGAGCGCCGCCGAGCTGGGGCTGCGGCTGGAGCGGGCCGGGTTCGGGCACCTGCTGCGGCAGGACGTCCTGGACGGCTACCGCAAGGCGCTCAGTGAGCGCAGCCGGCGTACTCGTCGAGGCGGCGCAGCATCGCCGCCAGCAT
Source organism: Nonomuraea sp. NPDC003201 (assembly GCF_053590415.1). NCBI lineage: Bacteria > Bacillati > Actinomycetota > Actinomycetes > Streptosporangiales > Streptosporangiaceae > Nonomuraea > Nonomuraea sp. NPDC003201. The sequence continues at coordinate 18,248 of NZ_JBSFTC010000017.1, read as the reverse complement.
GAGCGGGAGCATCGCCACGTGCGCCGCCGTCATCATGGTCCCGGCGTCGATGGCGCCCAGCCAGAGCAAGGGGAAGAGCGGCACCACCGGGACGAACATCGCGGCGCACATCTCCAGCGTCGAGGCCCAGCCGTGCCCGCGGATCCGCATCCACGCGGCCATGCCGATCGACATGTCGACCGCCATGAGCAGGTACGCGAGCTCGGGCTGCTGCTCGTGGGAGAAGCCGATCCCCAGGGCGGACTGCAGCATGCCGAGCGCGAACATGCCGACGAACATGGCGACGATCATCTCGACGTAATGAAGGGCGAACCTGCCCCAGCGGCGGCCGGTGCCGGTGTTTGTCGTTGTCATGCCTCGACTGTTCCGGGAGGGCCGCCGCGTGCCAAGGGAGGTGGGCCGAGGAGGTCCGGAAACTTGGGCTCTCTGTCCTTCGGCCCTACAGTCATGGCCATGGAGGTACGACGGGTCGTCGTCGTGGCGTACGAGGCGGTGGGGTTACTCGACGTCGCCTGCGTCACCTCGACGCTGGAGGAGGCCAACTGGCACGGCGCGGCGCCCTGCTACGAGGTGCGCGTGGCCACGCCGGGCGGGCACCCCGTCACCTGCGGCACCGGGCTGACCGTCCAGGCCCAGCTGGCGCTGGAGCGGATCCACGGGCCGCTCGACACGCTGGTGGTGTCCGGCGGGGTCGGCCATGACGACGCCGCGGCCAGCCCGCTGATCGTCGGCCACGTCCGCAGGCTGGCCCGCGAGAGCCGCCGCGTCGCCTCCGTCTGCACGGGCGCGTACGTGCTCGCCGCCGCGGGGCTGCTCGACGGGCGGCGCGCCACCACGCACTGGCAGCTGGCGCACGACCTGGCGGCCCGGCATCCCGCGGTGGCCGTGGACGCCGACCCGATCTTCATCCGCGACGGCAACGTCGCCACGTCCGCCGGCGTCACCGCGGCCCTCGACCTCACGCTCGCCTTCGTGGCGGAGGACAACGGCCCCGAGCTGGCCCGCACGGTGGCCCGCAACCTGGTCACCTACCTGCAGCGGCCCGGCGACCAGGCGCAGATGAGCATGTTCGTCAGCGCTCCCGTCCCCGCGAACAACCTGGTCAGGCGCACCATCGAGTACATCGCCGCGCACCTGCGCGACGACCTCACCACGGCCGCGCTGGCGAACGAGGCGGGGGTGAGCGAGCGGCACCTCACCCGGCTCTTCCTCCAGCACCTGCAGCTGACGCCCGGGCGATATGTCCGGCAGGCCCGCACCGAGGCCGCCGCGCACCTGCTGGCGTCCACGTCGCTGCCGATGGCGTCCGTGGCCGTGCGGTGCGGGTTCGGGACGGCGGAGACGCTGCGGCAGGCGTTCGTCGACCGGTACGGGATCCCGCCGTCGCGCTACCGGCTGACCCAGGCGGCCGGATGACCCGATCCGGGGAAATGTCGGGAGCTGGCTAGTCTGTCTGCGATGAACGAGGTCATTGGCGGGTACACGCTGCGGCGCCTGCTCGGGCGCGGCGGCATGGGCGAGGTGCATCTCGCCTCGACACCCACCGGTGGCCTGGCGGCGCTCAAGGTCATCCATCCGGCGCTGGCCCGGGATCCGGCGTTCAGGCGGCGCTTCGAGCGGGAGGTCGCGGCGGCCCGCCGGGTGGCCAGGTTCTGCACCGCGCCCGTGCTGGACGCGGGGATCGACGGCGATATCGCCTACCTCGTCACCGAATACGTCAAGGGGCCCGACCTGGCGCAGGCCGTGAACGAGCAGGGGCCGCTGTCGGGCGGGAACCTGGAGGCGCTCGCGGTGGGCATCGCCACCGCGCTGAGCGCCATCCACGGGGCCGGGGTGATCCACCGCGACCTCAAGCCGTCCAACGTGCTCCTCTCGCCGCTCGGGCCCCGCGTGATCGACTTCGGCATCGCCCAGCTCGTGGAGCACGACAGCTTGGTCAGCCAGGCGATACTCGGGACGCCCGCGTTCATGGCGCCCGAACAGGTGCGCGGGGAGCCGCTGACGCCCGCGGCCGACGTGTTCGCGTGGGGCGGGGTGATCGCGTTCGCGGGGACGGGGCGGCTGCCGTTCGGGGGCGGGGCGCCCGCGGAGGTGCTGTACCGGATCACGCAGGACGGGCCCAGGCTGGACGGGCTCGACGAGGGGATCAGGCAGGTCGTGGAGCGGGCGCTGGCCAAGGATCCCCGCCTGCGGCCGACGGCCCAGCGGCTGCTGGCCGACCTGGTCGGCGGCACCCGCCTGGCCACGGCCACCGAAAGGGTCGAGCGCACCTGGACGGGCACCACGACGGCCGACGTGCGCCCCGGACCCGACGTGCGGCCTGGACCCGACGTGCGACCCGGACCCGACCTGCGGCCCGCGTCCGGTATGCCGCCCCCGCCCGCGATGCCGCCCGCTCCGCCTGCGTCTGTGCCTGCCTCTGTGTCTGTGTCTGTGCCTGCGTCTGGGGCGAAGCCGAGGCGGAGGCGGTGGCCGTGGGTCGCGGGGGCCGCCGGGCTCGTGCTCGCCGTCGCTGTCGCCGCCGTGGCCGTGCCCGCGCTGTCGCAGGAGAGCTGGCCGTACGAGGCCGATTTCGGCGACTCCTGGGCGCTCGGCGCGTCGGAGGGCGGGAACGCGCGGCAGGCGGGCTCCGGCTACGAGCTGACCGTCAAGCCGGGCTGGCGGTTGTGGAAGTCGGCCCCCAGGCAGGAGCCGGAAGGCGGCGTGGTCGTCAGCGCGAAGGCCACCCTTGAGGAGGGAAACGGGGAGTACGGTGTGTGGTGCCACGGCTCGGCGCGCTCCGGCGATCGTTACGAGTTCGGGGTGAGCGGCTCGGGCAAGGTCACGATCGTCAAGCGCCGCACGGGCACCCGGGGCACGACCCTGTACGGCCCGGCGGACGCACAGGGCGCGGCCGTCAACCGCGTCGTTGCGGAGTGCGGCGAGAGCGGGGGCAAGGTGACGCTGCGCATGTGGCTGAACGAACGCCTGGTCGCGCAGGCGACCGACTCCGACGCGCCCTACGGCCCCGGCGAGTCCGGCGTCCACGCCGCCTCCGGCGCCACCGGGTCCGCGCGCGTCCGCTTCGACTCCTTCGCGCTCAGGCCGGCGGGCACGTGATGCTGAGAGGTGCGTGAGCGTGCGCTTCGGCGTGCTCGGTCCGCTGCGGATCGAGTCCGGTCAGGTGCCGGGACCGGCCAAGCACCGCACGTTGCTGGCCGCGCTGCTGCTGTCGGCCCGCGAGACGGTGCCGGTCGAGCGGCTGATGTCCGTGGTGTGGGACGACCGGCCGCCGGCCTCGGCGGGGTCGGTGCTCCGGGTGTACGTCAGCGCGCTGCGCAAGCTCGTGGACGGCATCCGTACGGTGCCGGGGGGCTACCTGATCGACGTCGAGCGGGACGACGTCGACTGCCACCGGTTCGAGCGGCTGGTCGGCGCCTCGCGGCAGGCCCGGGCGGCGGGCCGGGTGGCGGAGGCGGCCGACGGCTTCAGGGCGGCCTTGGGACTGTGGCGGGGTCAGGCGCTGGCCGACGTCGAGTCGTCCCTGTTGCGCCGGACGCACGCCGTACCGCTGGAGGAGCTGCGCCTGACCGCGCTGGAGGAGCGGGTGGAGCTGGACCTGCGGCTGGGCCGGGGTGCGGAGGTGATCGGGGAGCTGCGGGCGCTGGTCGGGGCGCATCCGCTGCGCGAACGCGCCTGGGTGCGTCTCATCGAAGCCCTCCACCAGGCGGGACGCCGGTCGGAGGCGCTCGGGGCCTACCAGGACGCGCGCCGGACGCTGGTGGATGAGCTGGGCCTGGAGCCGGGCGCCGAGCTGGCCGACGCTCACCAGCGGGTCCTGGCCGGCGAGGACCGCCCCGCGGCACCGGCCGGTGCCGACCGCGGCCCGGTCGACGAGCTGCCACCCGACATTTCCGATTTTGTCGGCCGATCGCCGGTACTCGACTGGATCGTCCGGACGGCCCGCGAGCACACTGCGGCCCCCGTGCACCTCATCCTGCACGGCCCGCCCGGCTGCGGGAAGTCGGCCGTCGCGGTGCACGCCGCCACCGGCCTCGAACGCCCGGACGGCCGGCTCTACGCCTCGCTGGGCGCCCGGCCGTCCGGTGCCGTGCTGGAGGACCTGCTGCGTTCGCTGGGCTGCCCGGACGGCGCGGTCCCGCCGGCGCCGGACGAGCGGGTGCGGCTCTACCGGAGCATGACGGCCCGCAAGCGGCTGCTCGTCGTGCTGGACGACGCCGCCGACGAGGCCCAGGTGCGGCCGTTGCTGCCGACCGGGCCCGGCAGCCTCACCCTGGTGACGAGCCGGTCGCCGCTGGCCGGGCTGGAGGCGGCGCGGGCGTACGAGATGGGGGTGCTCGACGGGGACGAGGCGGTGGCGATGCTCGGCGAGGTGGCCGGGCACGAGCGGGTGCGGGCCGAGCCCGGGGCCGCCCTGCGCATCGTACGGCTCTGCGGCCACCTGCCCCTGGCCCTGCGCATCGCCGGCTCCCGGCTGGCCAGGAAGCCGGGCTGGACGCTCGACCACCTGGCGGGCCGCCTGGGGGACGAGCGGCGCAGGCTCGACGAGCTCAGCGCGGGAGACCTCGCCGTTCGGGGCAGCCTCGCGCTCGGCTACCGGGGCCTGGCGGACCCGGAACGGCGGCTGCTGCGCGGGCTCGGCGCGCTGTCGGCGCCCGACTTCGCGTCGTGGGTGTTCGGCACGGACCTGGAGCCGCTGGCGGAGGCCGGGTTGCTGCAGTCGCGCGGCCTGGACGAGGCCGGTCAGGAGCGGTACGGCTGGCACGACCTGACCAGGCTCTACGCCGCCGAACGCCTCGCCGGGGAGGAAGGCGGCCCGGAACGCGTGCTGGCCGTCATCGCCGGCCCGATCCTCGAACGGACCCGGCAGGCCAGGGCCTCCCTCCTGCCCGCCGAGCCCGGCACCGGCCGCACCGAGGTCCACCTGCCCGGCACGGAGCGGCTGGAGACCGGGTGGCTGCGGCACGAGGCGCGCTGGCTGAGCGCCGAGCGCCGCTTCCTGGTGGCGACCGTCGGGGACTTCTCCCGCGTGGGCCTGCACGAGGCCGCCTGGCGGCTGGCCTTCTACCTCACTCCGCTGTTCGAGCTGGGCGCGCACCACGACGACTGGCACGCCACCACGGCGACCGGGCTGGACGCGGCCAGGGCGGCGGGCCACCGGCACGGCGAGGCGCTCCTGCTGCGCGGCCTGGCCGACCTGCACCGGGCCGAAGGGCGCACGGAGTCGGCGGCCGCGGCGCTGCGGGCGGCCCAGCCGCTGGTGGAAGGGCTGGAGCTGGCCAGGATCACGCTCCGGCTCGGGCTGGTCCAGGGCCGCCCGGCGGAGGCCGAGCAGGCGTTCGTACGGGCCCTGCGGGTCTTCGAGGAGGCGGGCGACCGGCGCGGGAGGGCCGATGCCTTACGGGCGCTGGGCGCGTTGCGCCGGGACGAGGGCCGGCTCGACGAGAGCCTGAGCGCGTACCAGGACCTCGGTGACCCGCGAGGTGAGGCGGAGGCGCTGCTGGACCTGGGCAGGCTGCACCTGGGCGGGGGCAGGCTCGCCGAGGCCCGCGGGTGCGTGGAGCGGCGGCTGCGGATCAACCGCCGCCTGGGCGATCGGCTGCCCGAGGCGGGGGCGCTGCTCGTCCTGGCCGAGATCGCCAGGGCGGAAGGCGCGCCGGGGGCCGCGGCCGGCTCCGCGAGGGAAGCGCTGGAGACGTTCGTCGCATACGGGGACCGGCGGGGCGCCGCGCAGGCCCTGATGGCGCTCGCCCGGGCCGCGCTGGACCTCGACGACATTGACGGAGCGGTTGAGGCGCTTACGCGTGCTATGGGAGAGTTTGACCGCCTCAGTGACGAGCAGGGCAGAGCCGAGGCCGACCGGCTCGCGCAGGAGGCCCGTAGACGGCGTGGCCCGCGGATATAGCGGACTATGCGGATCCTGAACGCCGCCTCCCTACGGTGAGGGCCACATCCCCGACAACGAAGGTGATCTCAGAATGCGAAAGACGATCGCGTTGGCTGTCGCGGCCGTCGCGCTGGCCGGTTGCGGTGCGCTCCCGGGACGGCAGGCCGGCGGTGGCGGCGAGGAGAAGCAGCCCCAGACCGTCGCGGAAACCACCACCGAACCCCCGGCCACCGCCGAAGCGACAGAGGCGCCCCCGCAGGAGACCAGGGCGATCGCCAGCCGCGAGGCCGACGTGTCCGCCGGCGGGCAGCACGGCAAGGCCCGCGCCGACATCCTCGGGCTCAAGCGCCAGGGCAGGACGGTCAGCCTCAACTGGTCGATCACCGCGCTCGACGGCAAGGTCAACGTCCACAACGGCATGGGTACGGCCACGCTCGACTTCACGGTGTCGGCCGTCTCCCTCATCGACCCGGTGAACGCCAAGCGCTACCGCGTGGCCCGCAACGGCACCGGCCAGGACGCGAAGTGCGTCTGCTCCGGCACCCAGGGCCAGTTCCTGGAGAAGGGACAGACGTCCACGCTGTACGCGGTCTTCGCGGCGCCTCCGGCGGACGTCACGAAGATCAACATCGAGATGCCCATGATCGGCGTGCTCACCGATGTTCCGATCTCTTAGCGTCGCCCTGGCCCTCGTCCTGTCGCCCACCCCGGCGCCCAGCGCGCCGTCCGACGCCGTGGGGGCGGTGGAGGACCTGGTGCTGCCCGTCGAGGACATCATCGGCGAGGTCGAGTCGCTGGACGGCACCGAGACCGAGACCAAGCAGGGGCGCCAGGTGACGGTCTCGCTCACCAGCGACGTGCTGTTCGCGCTGGACAAGTGGCAGCTGACCGCGAAGGCGAGGCAGCGGCTGCGGGAGGTGGCCGCGAAGGTGAACGCCGACGGGGCGGGCGGGGCGGTCAGGATCGAGGGGCACACGGACGATCAGGCGAGCGACTCGTACAACCTCGCGCTGTCGCGGCGGCGGGCGCAGGCGGTGGAGACGGCCATGCGCGGGCTGCTCACGGGTGCGGGGGTGAATCTGGAGGCGCGGGGGTACGGCGAGAGCCGGCCGCGGCGGCCCAACGTGGTGGGCGGGAAGCCGGTCGAGAAGAACCGGGCGCAGAATCGGCGGGTCGAGATCGTCTTCACCGCCAAGCAGTGACCCCCGAGGTCCCTCGGAGCCGCGGTGCGCTGAGGGCCCCGGTAAGGGCGACGGTGCTCCCGGCATGCGGTCCCTTGGGAGCGCTCAAGGGCTGACGGCCCCAGGAAGGGCGACGGTGCGGGCCGCAGGCGGGGTGCCGTGGGAAGTCAGTCGGTTCGGAGTTGGCCCAGAGTGACGGTGACCGTGCTCGTGGTGCCGTCGGAGTGTTGCACCCCGACCTTGGCCTGGTCACCGGGCCTGAGGGTGGCGAGGACCTCCGCGAGGGACGCCATCGTCGGAGTGTTCCTGCCGTTGATCGAGACGATCACGTCACCGGCCGCGATCCCCGCCTTGTCCGCCCCGCTGCCCGGCTCGACCCGGATGACGCCCACCCCGATCTCCTGCCCGTCCGTGCTGATCACCGTGCTGCCCTGGATGCCGAGCGCGGCCCGGTGGCTGTTGGTGACCTTGCCGTACCTGACGATCTGGGTGGCGATGTCCCTGGCGGTGTTGCTCGGGATCGCGAACCCGATGCCCGGCGCGGCGCCCCCGCCGAGTTCGGGGTCGGTGGCCGCGAGCGTGGGGATGCCGATCACGTTGCCCGACAGGTCCACGAGCGCTCCGCCGCTGTTGCCCGGGTTGATGGCGGCCGAGGTCTGGATGGCGCCGGCGATCGTGGCCCCGGGGGAGCCCGCCTCCTGAGGTTCGGAGACGGTACGGCCGAGAGCCGAGACGATCCCGTTCGTCACGCTGCCCGACAGGCCCAGCGGGTTGCCCATGGCGAGCACGATCTGCCCGACCCGCAGCTTGGACGAGTCCCCGAACCGCGCGGGCCGCAGCCCGTTCGGGTTGTCCACCTTGATCACCGCCAGGTCGCCCGCGTTGAAGGACCTGACCAGCTTGGCCGAGCGCGGCGGGCCGCCGGTGGCGATCGTGACCTCCATCTTGCCGGCCTGGCCGACGACGTGAGCGTTGGTGATGATGTGTCCCGCGGTGTCGAGCACGATGCCGGACCCGAGCCCGACCTTGGTGGTGATCTGGACGATGGACGGCAGGACGTCGGCGATGACGTCCTCGTACGCCGACTCCAGCGAGTGCAGTGACGGCGGCGAGGGAGAGGCCGTCGGCGAGCTGTGCGGGGTCGCGGTCGCCGGCGTGGCGCTGGACGTGGGGGGAGGAGCGCAGCCCGCGAGCAGCAGCACGAAAGCGGTGGCCAGTCCCGCGGCGATCCTCCTCATGGGAGGACTGTTCCCAGCTCAGCCCGAAAGATACGCTTCCCGCACGTTGTGCCTGCTCAGCTTGCCGGTCGGCGTGCGCGGCAGCGACTCCCGGTACTCGATCAGCCGGGGATGCTTGAGCCGGGCCAGCCGGGGCGCGCAGTGCCGCAGCAGCTCCGCCGTGAGCTCGTCCCCGGCCACCGCGCCGGCCGCCGGCTGCACGAGCGCGACGACCTTGTGTCCCCACTCCGGGTCCGGTACGCCGATCACGGCCACGTCCGCCACGGCGGGATGTTCGAGCAGCGCCGCCTCGATCTCGGCCGGGTAGATGTTGACCCCGCCGGAGATGATCAGGTCGGTCCGCCGGTCCAGCAGGAACAGGTAACCGTCGTCGTCGAGGTAGCCGATGTCCCCGGGCGTGTACGCCTGGCCGCGCATCGCCGCCGCCGTCTTGTCCGGGTCGCGGTGGTACTCGAACCGGTTGATCCCGCCGATGTAGACCAGCCCCGGCGAGCCCGGCCCCACCTCCTGGCCGTCCTCCCCGACGATCGTGAACGACATCCCGTCCAGCGCCCTGCCGACCGTGCCCGGCCTGGCCAGCCACTCCTGCGAGGACACCATGGTCGCCACGGCCGCCTCGGTGGACCCGTAGTACTCCCACAGGACGGGCCCGAGCCAGTCGATCATCGCCTGCTTGGTGGCCGGCGGGCAGGGGGCCGCCCCGTGGTACAGGTGGGTGAGGGACGACAGGTCGTACGACTCCCGATCCGGCACCCCCAGCAGCCGGTGGAACATCGTCGGCACCATGAACGCGTTCGTCACCCGATGCCGCTCGATCAGCCGCAGCGCCTCGACGGCCTCGAACCGCTCCGGCGCCACGATCGCGTGCCCGAACTGCAGCGCCATCATGGCCTGCCCGTACGGCGCCGAGTGGTAGAGCTGCGAGCACACCAGGTGCACCCCGCCGGACGGCAGCCCGAAGTGGCGCCAGCTCTTGCGCACGAGGATCGGGTACAGCTCCTCCGGCGTCAGGTCCAGCAGCCGCCGACGTACCCCTTTGGGGCGTCCCGTCGTCCCGGAAGTGTAGAGCATCATGGACCCGGCCCGCCGGTGCGGCGGTGCGGTGGCGGGCTGCCCGTCGGCGAGCTCGGCGACCGTGCGGGCATCCGGCGAGATCACCATCCCGGCTCCGCAGTCGGCCACGATGTAGTCGATCTCCTCGGCGGTGAAATGCCAGTTGACGGGCACGAGATAGGCGCCGGTCTGGTACGTCGCGAGCATCATGGTGAGGGCGTCGAGCCCGTTCTTCAGCACGGTGACGACGCGGTCGCCGGCGGCGACTCCATGCGCCGTCAGACCGTTGGAGACCTGGTTCACCCGGGCGAGAAGTTCACCGTAGGTGGCGCCGGTGTCACCGAGGAGCGCGGGACGTTCAGGGTCATGGGCTGCGATCTCGTAAAAACCCCTCATGTTCGCAGACCTTACAGAATTAGATTCTGCAGGGGTATTGGAGGAATTATCCAGCTCTCTTGTGACGTAACCTCATGGCCATGGCGGACGTCGGCGACAAGAGACCTTCATACGATTCACCCACCACTCCGTTCCGCAAGGTCGTCCTGCCTGCCGAGGAGACGGTCCAGATCCCCCGCCCGCCGGCGGCGGGTCCGTCCGTCCCTCTCAGGCCCCCGGCGGGCGGCCCGCCGGTGCAGCAGACCCCTCCCCAGCAGGCGCCTCCCCCGCAGCCTCCTGCCCAGCGAGGCGGTCCCGGCCCGCTCCCAGGCCCGCTCCCGCAGCCTCCGGTGCAGCAGCAGTCGCTGTATCCGCCCCCGTCCCCGCCCCTGCCCATCCCCAAGCCGCCGAGGCGCGGCATCGGCGACATTCCGATCAAGGTCGTCTATCTCCTCGGTGCGATCCTTGTCACCGTCCTCGCCGTGTTCCTGATCTTCGTGGTCTTCTCCGGCGACGTGCCCACCAACAAGTCGGCCGAGCCGGTGGCCTCCGTCGCCCCCGTGCCGAGCTCCGGCGCCCCTTCGGCGTCGGCCGCCCCGACCGCCACCGAGAGCCCGATCGTGCTGCCGCCGGTGCCGAAGAGCAAGGCGTACCCGACCCTGGCGGGCACCGCGGCCGTGGTCACCGGCATCATCAGCGACAAGAACGCCGGGATCAGCTACCCCAGGCTGGCCACGCCGTGGAAGGCCAAGTCGTTCCCGCCGTTCTCCATCGCGCAGCGCATCGGCAAGGTGGCCGTCCCGCACACGGTGGTCGCCTCGGCCATGTTCCCGGGTGACTCGCCCACGACGAAGCCCTCCAAGGACGCCGACTACCGCGAGCTGGCCACCCAGGCCGCCCGCTGGTCGCTCCGCACGCAGTACCCCGCGGGCGCCACGCTCGCCTGGACCGCCTCCCAGAAGGTCCCGGTCGGCAAGGGCTGGACGCTCGGCTACCAGGTCACCTACACCTTCAACGGCAAGCAGCAGGTCGCCCAGGCCATGGTGACGATCGTCGAGGTGGGCAAGACCAAGCCCGCGATGCTCCTGGCCTCCATCCCCGAGCCGAACAAGAAGCGCTGGGCGGACATCAACACCCTCGTCCAACGGGTTCGACCGCTCTAGGCCAGAAGCATCCTCTAGAATATGGTTCTAGGTATGGGTCGGACCTGGCATGGAGGATGAGCATGGCGATCGGGTTGAGCGAGGAGCACGAGGCGCTCCGTGAGTCGGTGAGCGGCTGGGCCGAGCGGAGCATCCCGTCCGAGCTGCTGCGTGCCGGGACGGAGGGGCGTCCGCCGTTCTGGGCGGGCCTCGCCGAGCAGGGGCTGCTCGGCCTGCACGTGCCCGAGGAGTACGGCGGCTCCGGCTACGGGCTGCTGGAGACGGCCGTGGCCGTCGAGGCGCTGGCCGAGCGCATGGCCCCGGGGCCCTACCTGCCGACCGTGCTGGCCAGTGCCGTAGTCAACGCCTCCAAGCGCCCCGAGCACCTCGAGTCGTTCGCCGACGGCACCCTCACCGGCGCCGTCGCCCTGAGCGGCTCGCTGACCGGCACCCGCACCGAGGACGGCTCCCTGGTCGTCTCCGGCACGGCCGACCCCGTGCTCGGCGGCTCGCTGGCCGACGCGCTCGTGCTGCCGGTCGCCACGGACGACGGCGAGGAGTGGATCCTCGTCGACGCCTCCGCCGTCACCGTCACCGAGGTCAAGTCGCTGGACCTGACCAGGCCGGTGGCCAAGGTGGAGCTGTCGGAGCTGGTGGTCCCCGCCGAGGGCATCCTGGGCGGCGTCCAGCGTCCCGACGTGCTGAACCTCGCCGCGATCCTGCTCGGCGCCGAGGCCGCGGGCCTGGCCTCGTGGTGCGTCACCGCCGCCGCCGAATACGCCAAGGTACGCGTGCAGTTCGGCCGCCCGATCGGCCAGTTCCAGGGCATCAAGCACAAGCTCTCCCGCATGCTGGTCGCGCTGGAGCAGGCCCGTGCGACCGTTTGGGACGCGACCAGGGCGGGCGGCAAGGAGTTGGAGTACGCCGCCGCCATCGCGGGCGTGATGGCCCCCGACGCCGCCGTCCAGTGCGCCAAGGACGCCATCCAGACCTTCGGCGGCATCGGCTACACCTTCGAGCACGACGCCCACCTCTACTACCGCCGCGCGCTCACCCTGCGCGCCCTGCTCGGCTCCTCGTCGGAGTGGGCGGCCAAGGTGACCGGGCTGGCCCTGGAGGGCGTCGCCCGCGAGATGCAGATCGACCTGCCCGAGGACGCCGAGGAGCTGCGCGAGTCGATCCGGGCCGAGATCGCGGAGATCGCCCAGCTGGAGGGCAAGGAGCAGAAGCGGGCCCTGGCCGACCGCGGCTTCGTCATGCCGCACCTGGCCCGGCCGTGGGGCCGCGACGCCAAGCCGCTGGAGCAGGTGCTGATCGCCCAGGAGCTCAGGGCCGCCAAGGTCAAGCTGCCCGCGATGATCATCGGCGCGTGGGTGGTGCCGTCCGTCGCCGCGTACGGCACCCGGGAGCAGCAGGAGCGCTTCCTGCCCAGGACGCTCAGCGGCGAGACGATCTGGTGCCAGCTGTTCTCCGAGCCCGGCGCCGGGTCCGACCTGGCCTCGCTGCAGATGAAGGCGGAGCAGGTCGAGGGCGGCTGGAAGCTGAACGGGCAGAAGATCTGGACCTCCGTCGCCCACGTGGCCGAGTGGGGCATCTGCATCGCCCGCAACTCCAGCGAGGGCTCCAAGCACCAGGGGATCACGTACTTCCTGGTGGACATGAAGGCCCCGGGGGTCACGGTCCGGCCGCTGACCGAGATGACCGGCGAGAACCTGTTCAACGAGGTCTTCCTCGACGACGTCTTCGTCCCCGACGACCTGGTCGTGGGCGAGGTCGGCGACGGCTGGAAGGTCGCCCGCAACACGCTCTCGAACGAGCGCGTCTCGCTGTCGTCCGGCTCCGGCGGCACCGGCGCGTCCGTACCCGACCTGCTGGGCCTGATCGGCCGCCTCGGCCGCGAGCTGACGCCGGCCGAGGCGCAGCAGGTGGCCGCGGTGGTCTGCGAGGGCCACTCGATCAACGCGCTGTCGCTGCGGGTCACGCTCAAGCAGCTCGCCGGGGCCGAGCCGGGCGCGGACGCGTCCGTACGCAAGCTGCTGTCCACCTCCCACGCCCAGCACGTCTCAGAGACGGCGGTGGACCTGCTGGGTGCGGCGGCGGTCGTGGGGGCCGACATGAAGCTCGGCGACGCGGGCTACTGGAACCGCGCGGTGCTCGCCACCAGGGCGATGACCATCTACGGCGGCACCACGGAGGTGCAGCTCAACATCATCGGCGAGCGCATGCTGGGCCTGCCCAGGGACCCCGAGCCCGGCAAGTGAGCGTCAACCCCCCACGGGCTGCGGGGGGACGGCGGTGGCGTTCGCGGCCGGTCTGGGGATGCCGACCCTGATCTCGCCGACGCAGGCGGACCGGCCGTCCAGGGTGCGCAGGACCAGGTCGGTCCCGCCGCCCTCGACGGCCGCGTACGTCGAGCCCAGGTCCTTGCCCGCGGGCACCCGCGTCTCGGCCCCGCCGAGCCGCACGGACAGCGTGGTCTCCACCGGGTTCAGGTAGCCGATCTGGGCCGTCCACGCGCCCTTGGGCAGGGACAGGGGAAGGCGGAAGCGGACCCCCGCGGGACCCACCCGCGTGCAGGGGGACCGCCCGGGGACGACGGCGCCCTCGATGGACACCGGGCGCAGGCGGCCCTGGTCGTCGAACATGAGCGGGCCGCTGACCGGCCCGTTCAGCCGGCCGGTCCAGGTGACCGGGTGCGCGGCGACGGGGCCGAGCACCTTGGACGTCAGCGCGTACCGGTAGAAGAACGTGGCCACGACCACCTTCGGCGGCACGTACGCGTCCACGATGACGGCGCCGGGCGGCGTGCGCTTGAGCGCCACCCGTGCCGTCTCCACGTAGCTCTTGACGTGCTGCCCGAGGGGCAGGCGGCCGTAGGCCGTCACCGACCAGATCGAGCCCGCCGCGACGACGGCGGCCAGCGGCACCCACACCAGCCTCAGCCGGGGCGCGGGGCGGAGCCAGGGTCGCTCCTCGTCCCGCAGCGGGATGAACGCCAGGCCGATCACCAGGGCCAGCACCATGGACGTGGAGGAGACGTAGCGCAGCTCGTAGCCGCCCAGGTCGGGGCCGAGCTGCTCGATGCGGCCGATCAGCACCGGCACCACGTCGGCGAGCAGCACGTAGCCGAGCAGGACCAGCCAGGCCAGCCAGGCCCGCCTGCGGTAGCGGATCGACACCGCCACGGCCACGACCGCCAGCCCGAGCGCGGCCCAGGCCAGAGCGGGCGGCGTGGCGGCGATGGCGTAGTCGTCCCCGATGGGCAGCCACTTCCACGGCCCGCCGAACGCGCCGGGCGCCAGCGAGCCCCACAGCAGCGTCCAGGCGAACCTGGCCGCGACCGACAGGCTCGGCAGGCTCGGCCGCACGGTGTCGTCCGTGAGCTGCACGGAGGTGAAGAGCTGCCGGAAGAAGATCACCGCGTAGACCGCGACCACCCCGGCGTACAGCACCCAGGCGGGCCACTGCCGGGGGCGGCGCAGCCACCCCACGCTCAGCGCGAGCGCGAGCACCAGGATGAACGGCGCCTTCACGAAGAAGGCCATGCCGGCCGCCGTCCACGCCGCGGCGGCCAGCGCGTGCCTGAAGCGGCCGGTCCGCGCATAGTGGACGTGCGAGCTCAGCGCCATCGGCAGCGCGATCTGGAACGGCAGCGTCTCGATCAGCACCGCCCACCACGACAGCGACGAGATCGTCATCGGGGTCAGCAGGTAGAACGCGAGCGGCACCAGGATGGCCGGGCGCGGCCCGAACAGCAGCCGCAGCAGCCGGAGGAGCGCCAGCCCCGCGGCGCCGAGCAACGTCATCGCCACGGCGTGGGCCAGCACGTCGTTGTAGACCCCCAGCCGGCCCAGCGCCCACTGGATCGCGAACGGCCCCGGCACGAGGTGGCCGTAGTCCACCCGCATGAGGTAGTCCCAGGTCAGGCCGTGCTCCAGGCCGCGGGCGATGAAGGTGAAGTCGTCCTGCCTGAAGTAGGAGCGCCGTACCAGGTCGAACTTCCAGACCAGCTGGACGGCCACCATGACCAGCCCGGCGGCCAGCACGGCGTCGCCGCGCGTCCACGGGCGACCTTCGGCGCCACGCGTCCGCGGGCGGCTCTCGGCCGTCGTCTCGCTCGTCGTCACCGGTCCCTCTGGCCCCGTCGCTCGCGTGGATCGGTCCCGCGCCGCTCCCTTGCGCGGCGTCGTGTCACCGAGAGAGCACCTGGATCTGCGGAAAGACTAACAATCGGGGGACATGCCGGGAATGTCTGTGGCTGGGTTGTGATGTCATAGCGGGATGCCGCAGACCAGGAGGGCCGGAGCAGCCTGCGCGCTGCTCGGACTCGTCCTGGGAGCTCTCGCACTGGGGCCCGGGCTGGGGTGGGGGTTCGTCCTCGTCCAGGACATGGTGTTCGTGCCGGAGCCGCGTTTCTCGCGCTTCACCTTCGGGCTGACCGGCGGGGCGCCTCGGGTCGTGCCGAGCGACGCCGTCGTGACCGCGGTGGCCTCGGTGGTTCCCGCGGAGCTGGTGCAGAAGGCGGTCCTGCTGGGGGTGTTCACGCTGGGCTGCGCGGGGGCGGGGCTGCTCGTCCCGTCGGCCGTGCTGGGGCCCCGGCTGGTCGCGGGAGCGTTCTACGTCTGGAACCCGTACGTCGCCGAGCGGCTGCTGATGGGGCAGTGGGCGCTGCTGCTGGGGTACGCCGGCCTGCCGTGGGTGGTGCGGGCGGCGTGCGCGCGCCGCCGCGTGGCCGTGGCGATGGTGCCGGCCGCGGTGGGCGGGTTCGCCGCGATGGCCGTCACCGCGATCACCGTCATCCCCTCGGCCTGGTACGCCCGGAGCGCGACCGCCGAGCACAGACGCCGGGTGGCGGACACCGTGCTCGCGGCGAGCCTCGTCCTGGCGTTCAGCCTGCCCTGGCTGGTGCCGGCGCTGGCCCGGCCGGAGGCGCTGAACGGGGACGGCGTGGGCGTGGACGCGTTCGCCGCCCGGGCGGACGGCCCCTTCGGCGCGGTGGTGAGCCTGCTGTCGCTCGGCGGGATCTGGAACGCCGGCGCGGTGCCCGCCGGGTACGACGCACCGGTCGCCGCCCTGGCCAGGCTCGTGCTGGTGGTCGCCGGGATCGCGGCGGTGGCGCGCGTCCGGGACCTGCCCGGCCGGGCGGGGCTCGCCGTGGCGTCGGCCGCCGGGTTCGCGATCGCCTGCCTCGGCGTCACCGCCGCCGGCCGGGCGGCGCTCAGGTGGCTGGTGGAGCTGTGGGGCGGGTTCGGGGTGCTGCGTGACGCGCAGCAGTTCCTGGCGCCGCTCGCGCTGCTGGCCGCCGTGGGGCTCGGCCTGCTCGCCGCGCGGGCCGCCGCCGAGGGCGGGCGCCTGGTGCCGTACGCGGTGTCGCTCCTGGTGCTGGCGCCGGTGGCGGTGCTGCCGACGCTGGCCTGGGGGGCGTTCGGCCGGCTGGAGGCGGTGGAGTATCCGCGCGGCTGGTACGAGGCCAGGGCGGCGATCCTGGCGGACGGAGCACGGGGGGACGTCCTGGTGCTACCGTTCGAGTCTTATCGCCGGTTCCCCTGGAACGGCGGGCGGGCGGTGCTCGACCCGGCCCAGCGCTTCTTCGCCGCGCCGGGGCGCGACGTGGTGGCCAACGACTCCGTGCGGGTCGGCAGCATGGTCGTCGCGGCCGAGGACCGCCGGGTGCGCGAGGTGGAACGCGTACTAGATGGATCTTCACCGGACCTGGCCGCAGCGGGCTTCCGGTACGTCGTGGTGGATGCGGGGACGGTCGAGGAGCGTGCCGGGTTCGCCCGGTGGGCCGAGGGGGCCACCCTGGTCGTCGATCGGCCTGAGCTGCGGTTGTACAGAATTCAAGCGCCTGCCGGGAACGATCACCCTACTTGATCGGCGACTTTGTGAAAATTCAGTCTGGCTACTAGCGAGTAAGGAGAATTGGTTCTAAGTTGGGTGCGCCCGGGTCATTGCCGCCTCAAAGGAGGAATTCCCGGTGATAAAGATCCTCTTAGCAGCGATCATTGGCGTCGCCCTGGCCGCACTGGTGGCGACCGTCACGACCGTGTCACTCACCGGTGCCACGGCGACACCGGTCAACCGGCCGCTCTACAACTACGGCGACCGGTAACACGGGCCATGCCGCCCTCCCGTCAAGGGAACGAGAGGACGAGCCGACCGACACTGCTTGAGATCATCGTTCCCGCGTACAACGAGGAACGGCGACTTCCTGGGGGGCTCCTGCAGCTGTGCGCGAAGCTTGCCCGCCTTCCGTTCCCGACAGCCGTCATCGTCGTGGACAACGCCAGCACCGACCGCACCGCGGAGATCGTCAGTACCTGGCCGCAGGAGCCGGTCCCGGTACGCCTCGCGCAGTGCCCCACGCCCGGCAAGGGCGCGGCGGTGCGCGCCGGGCTGCTGGAGACCACCGCGCCCTTCGTCGGCTTCTGTGACGCCGACATGGCCACCGACCTGCGGGCCGTCGAGCGCGCCTTCGGGCTGCTGCTCTCCGGCGAGCGCATCGTCATCGGCTCGCGCGCGCATCCCCTGGCCGAGGTGGAGCACCGGCACAGCCCGATCCGCGAGCTGGGCGCGTTCGGATTCCGCGCGCTGGCCAGAGTGCTCGTGCCCGGGGTGAGCGACACCCAGTGCGGGTTCAAGTTCTTCGACGGGCTGCTCGCCCGCGAGATGGCGGCCCGGCTGCGTACCGACGGCTTCGCCTTCGACGTCGAGCTGCTCGCGCGCTGCGTCGCGGACGGCGCCTCGGTCCTGGAGATCCCGGTGACGTGGCATGACGTGCCGGGCTCGCGGTTCTCCCCGGCCCGGCACAGCCTGGGCATAGTGCTGGAGCTCTGCCGGATCTGGGCGCGGCTGCGCGCGGAGTCGCGCGGCGCGCTCAGGGTGAAGCAACCGCTGGACTCCCTCGGATATCCGTGAACATCGCCATCGTCAACTGGCGCGACCCGTGGCATCCCGCCGCGGGGGGCGCCGAGGTCTACGCCTGGGAGCTGGCCCGGCGCTTCGCGGCCGACGGGGACCGGGTGTGGTTCGTCACGGCCCGAGCCCCCGGGCAGGCCCGCGAGGAGACCGTCGAAGGAGTGCGGCTGGTCCGCATGGGCGGGCCGTTCACGGTCTACCCCCTGGTGCTGCTCTGGATGTCGGTCCGGCGCAACCGCTTCGACGTGGTCCTCGACTGCCAGAACGGCATCCCGTTCTTCACGCCGCTGGTCGTGGGGCGGCGTACCAGGGTGTTGTGCGTGGTGCACCACGTGCACGACCGGCAGTTCGACGTGCACCTGCCGTGGTGGCTGGCCGCGCTCGGCCGGTTCCTGGAGGGGCCGGTGTCGCGGTGGGCGTACCGCGGGCGCGAGTGCGTGGCCGTCTCGCCGTC
>NZ_JBSFTC010000016.1:2299-82332 GCF_053590415.1 Nonomuraea sp. NPDC003201 | reverse complement strand
GCGGCTGCGCAGCGCCCGGCGCACGACGCCGGGGCCGTCGGCGAGCGCGGCCAGGACGAGCGCGCGGTTGGTCACCGACTTGGAGCCGGGCAGCGGGACGGTGGCGGTGACCGGAGAGGTCGCCGTGGGCGCGGGCCAGTGCGGCGTGGTCGGCGTGGGCGTGGTCGGAGCGGGCATGGTCAAAGAGTACTGGGAGTGGTAGGGCGAGGGTCACAGCCTGTGGACGGCGGGCGAGCGTGCCGTCGCGCCTGTGGACAACGTCGGTCATCAGGTGTGCCGGCGGGAGTGGGCCTCCTGTTTCCATAGACGCCCCGAGGCGGGCAGGTGAGCGAAAGCCGTCCCGTACATGGCAGTGTGGGGTTATGTGCGGTAGATACGCGTCGGCGCGCAAGAAACACGAGTTGCTCGAGGAGTTCGAGGTCGAGCAGGACGGCGACCCCGACACGGAGCTCGGGGCCGACTACAACGTCGCGCCGACCAAGAACGTCTACGCCGTGCTGAGCCGGGTCCCCAAGGAGGCCCAGCGGGCGGTGCGGCAGCTCAGGGTCGTGAAGTGGGGCCTGGTGCCCGCCTGGGCGAAGGATCCGTCGATCGGGTCACGGCTGATCAACGCCAGGATCGAGACGGTGGCCGAGAAGCCGTCGTTCCGCCAGGCGTTCGCCAAGCGCAGGTGCCTGCTTCCGGCCGACGGCTATTTCGAATGGATGCCGGTCGAAGGCGAGAAGAAAAAGAAACAGCCGTACTTCATCCATCCCGAGGACGGCGGGGTGTTGGCGATGGCGGGCCTGTACGAGTTCTGGAAAGACCCGTCCCGGGCCGATGACGATCCCCTCAAATGGCTGGTGACCTGCACCGTCATCACCACGGACGCCGAGGACGAGCTCGGCCGCATCCACGACAGGATGCCCATGATGATCGAGCGCGAACGCTGGGCCGAGTGGCTCGACCCCAAGGTCACCGACGTCGGGCAGGCCACGCGGCTGCTGGTGCCCGCCGAGCAGGGGCGGCTCACGGCGTATCCGGTCTCCACGGACGTCAACAACGTCAGAAACAATGGCCCGGACCTCATCAAACCTCTACCGGAAGAGGAGGAAACCGCACTTTTCTAAAGGTGTAAGAAGCACGGTAAGTGGGCATCCGGTGAGGAAAGCGATGCATCCGTTTACTCGGTGTCACCGCCATAAATGCCCCTAATTGCACCGGGCGGGACAACCGGGGAGTCCTAGCCGCGGGTTGCCGTGATTCACCCGGAGGTGCGGATTCGTGGACGTCACGACCGCTCGTGAGCGGCTGGAAGACATGCTCGCGGAACTGGACCGATCGATCGGGGTCCTCCAGGGCGACCCCGTCGCCGTACGCGAGCACTCGGCGGCCGACGCGGGTTCTGACCTGACCGACGCCGATCGGGCCCAGGCCATGCTGACCGTGGCCACATCTCAGCGGCGCGCCGTGGTCGAGGCCATCAAGCGCCTGGAACAAGGCGTGTACGGCCGGTGCCTCGACTGCGCCAAGCCGGTGCCGGAAGGGCGGCTGGAGGCCCGTCCGGAGGCCGCGCGGTGCGTGCAGTGCCAGGGGAAGCGGGAGCGGCGCCGCTGAGCGAGCCGGGATGCCGCCGGACACGAAGAACGGCGGCACACCTCTCTACAGCCAGGCGGAATCAGCTTTTGCGGCAGCTGGCGACCAGATGGATGCCGACCGTGTCGTCGTCGTCCGGATGGGCCTCCAGCTCCGTACGGACCAGGTAGTTGAGCGCGCGGGCGTCGGCCCCGAGCACGTGGTCGACCGTGGACGGGGACAGCACCGTGCGCGGCCGCATCCACTCCACCTCGAGCCCGGCGCCCATCAGCAGCTCGCGCAGCTGCCCGCTGCTGAAGCACCGCGTGATGCTGCCGTCCGGCCACGGCACGAGCATGACCTCGCCGGTCTGCCGCAGGTGCTGCCACTGCTCCTGCTCGGCCAGGATCGCCATGCCCAGCACCAGCGAGTCGACGCACACCAGCGCCCGCCCGCCGGGCCGCAGGACCCTGGCCACGTCGCTCATCGCCGACTCGGCCATCAGCTCGATCGACATCACGCGTTCCTCGGCGAGCACGGCGTCCACGCTCGCGTCCGGCAGGAACGCCAGATCGTCGGCGCGTACGTGCCGGACCCGGTCGGCGTCCCGCAGACCGGACCGCCCGTCGACGGTGCGGCGGAAGTCGAGCACCTCGATCACCTTGTGCCCTGCCCTGGCCACCTGGCCGGACCAACGCCCGCGGCCGCCGGAGAGATCGAGGACGACGGAGGGCTGGCCGGGGAGCCAGCGGTTGAGTTGTTCGGCGGCGACGGCGCGGTAGAAGGTCCAGTACGGCCCAAGCGTCCCTGAGCCGTTCAGTTCCTCGGCCGGAATGGGCAGCACACGCGACTCCTGAGTTCCGGGTAAAGGGCTACCAGCCGGTACGTATGGACGTTCCCCGCACCGGGTCCTTCGTACCTTCTATCTTGCGGGAACAGACAAGTGCGCGGGCGTGTTGCGACGAGCATGCTCACTATGGCAAGACCCCTCCCCACTGACCGGCAAGGCACCGGCCAGCGGGTATCCTCCCCTGAGTACGGTGTTCCGCAACAGCTGGCCACCGGTGATCTTAGGGGGGTGGGTCCGGTGCCCGCGACAGGCGCGGAGACGCTGGAGCAGCGAAGCGAGCGATTCGAGCGCGACGTCATGCCGTATCTCGAGCAGCTCTACTCCGCCGCGCTCCGGATGACCCGGAATCCCGCGGACGCGGAGGACCTGCTGCAGGAGACCTTCGCCAAGGCGTTCGCGTCGTTCCACCAGTTCCAGGAGGGCACCAACCTCAAGGCGTGGCTCTACCGGATCCTGACGAACACGTTCATCAACAGCTACCGCAAGAAGCAGCGTGAGCCGAAGCAGTCCGGCACGGAGGAGATCGAGGACTGGCAGCTCGCGCGGGCGGAGTCGCACACCTCGAGCGGGCTGAAGTCGGCCGAGGTCGAGGCGCTCGAGCATCTGCCCGACGGCGACATCAAGCAGGCGCTTGCGGCGCTGCCGGAGGAGTTCAGGATCGCGGTCTACCTGGCCGACGTCGAGGGCTTCCCCTATAAAGAGATCGCCGACATCATGGGCACTCCGATCGGCACCGTGATGTCGAGGCTGCACAGAGGACGCAGGCAGCTCCGGGGCCTCCTTGAGGACTATGCTCGTGAGCGGGGTCTGGTCCCGGCGGAGGGATCGAAATGAGCTGTGGCAACCCGCATGACACCGACTGTCGCGAAGTGCTCGACAAGGTCTACGCCTATCTCGACGGCGAGCTGACCGAGACCGACATCGTCGAGATCCGCGTGCATCTCGACGAATGCAGCCCGTGCCTCCAGGAATACGACCTGGACAAGGCGATCAAGGCGCTCGTGCACAAGCACTGCGGCTGCGACCCGGTCCCCGGCGATCTGCGCTCCAAAGTGCTCGCCCGCATCGCACAGGTCAGAGCGGAGCTGGCCGACTAGGATTCCCCCATGCGCGTGTTGGTCACCGGGGGTGCCGGGTTCATCGGGTCCAATCTCGTCGATCGCCTCCTCGTCGAGGGGCATGAGGTCGACGTCGTCGACGACCTGTCATCGGGGTCCAGGGAGAACCTGGCAGGGGCCGCCTCCAGCGATCACTTCCGGCTGCACGTGCTCGACGTGCTCGACCCCGCGCTGACCGGCCTGGTCGCGGAGCTGCAGCCGGAGGTCGTCTGCCATCTGGCCGCGCAGATCAGCGTGCGCAAGAGCGTGGCAGAGCCCAGGCGCGACGCCCGGATCAACGTCGAGGGCACCGCGTCCGTGCTCGCCGCGGCCCACGAAGGGCGGGCCCGCAAGGTGCTGTTCGCCTCGTCCGTGGCCGTCTACGGCAGGCCCGGCACGATCCCCGTG
The DNA here is from genome assembly GCF_053590415.1 of Nonomuraea sp. NPDC003201. Taxonomy (NCBI): domain Bacteria; kingdom Bacillati; phylum Actinomycetota; class Actinomycetes; order Streptosporangiales; family Streptosporangiaceae; genus Nonomuraea; species Nonomuraea sp. NPDC003201. The sequence continues at coordinate 78,423 of NZ_JBSFTC010000016.1, read as the reverse complement.
CCCGGCGACGCGCCCACCGACCCGCGCTCGCCGTACGCCGCGTCGAAGCTGAGCGGCGAGACGTACCTCGCCGCTTTCCGCGCGCTCCACGGCATCGAATACACCACTCTGGTGCTCTCCAACGTCTACGGCCCGCGCCAGTCGCCCGAAGGCGAGGCGGGCGTGGTGTCGATCTTCACCGACGCGCTGCTCAGCGGCACGCCCACGGTCGTCTACGGCGACGGCACCCAGACCCGCGACTACATCTACGTCGAGGACGTGGTCGACGGCTTCGTCCAGGCGCTGGGGCAGCGCGGCGACGGCCAGAGGTTCAACCTCGGCACCGGCATCCAGACCACCGACCGCCGCCTCCACTCGCTCATCGCCGACGCGGCGGGCGCTCAGGACAAGCCCGGGTTCGCGCCGCCGCGCGTGGGCGACCTGCCCGCGATGGCGGTCGATCCGGTGCCGGCCCACGAAGGGCTCGGCTGGCAGCCGCGTACGGACCTGCCGACAGGTGTGAAGAAAACCGTCGAATGGGCCCGAAATCGTCGCGTGAAGTAGTGGCTTGATTACGCTTTGCTTGCGATTTCCGACTCCGGCCATGCGGCGACGTCGTCTTCTGTAGCGTTGAACCCCAGAACTCGACGTGGAGGCATGTGGATGTTCAAGTCTATGGTCGCCCGACTGCTCACGGCCGTCGTCATGCTCACTCCGGTGGTCATGCTGATCGCTGGGGGAGCGCTTCCCCCAGGGGTGTCCTGGACCTGATGTCCGTAGGGGGCCGCAATGCGTGATCTGCCGTGGCCTGCAAGGGTCTATCTGGTCGCCGTGATCGGCGCGGCGGTCGCTCTCATGGTGCGCAGCGTCATGGTCTCCGGGGCTCCCGTGGCCCCGGAGGACCTCGACGTCCTTCTCGTGCTCGCCCTGCTGTTCCTGGTGTGCGAGTCGATGCCGACGCTGCTCAACGTGGAGCAGTTCGCGGTGTCGGTCAGCTTCTCCGCCTCGCTGGCGGCGGTGGTGCTGATCGGGCCCGACGGCGCGGCGCTGGTGGGGCTGACCGCGATGGTGAGCGTGCGGCCCGGGCTGCCGCTGATCAAGCGGCTGTTCAACGGGGCGCAGTTCGCCATCTGCGGCTACGTGTCCGGGTGGGTCTACGAGGCGCTCCACGGTCAGGTCGGCGTGCCCCAGGTCAACGCCTTCGACGATCTCATCGGCCCCTACGCCGCCGCCATGGCGGTCTTCGTGCCGCTCAACATCGTGCTCACGCTGACCATGATCGGGCTGGCCACGCGGGTGCGGGCCACGGAGGTGCCGCTGCGCGGCATGGCCCAGTTCCTGCTGTCCTATCTCGGGTACGGCACGTTCGGGCTGCTGGTGGCCGGGCTCTGGGCGACCGTGCAGTCGATCTCGGCCGTGCTGGTGCTGCTGCCGCTGTTCGTGGCGCGGTGGGCGTTCGGCCAGTATCACGCGCAGCAGCGCTCGTACGACGCCACGATCGCCGCGCTCTGCCAGGCCGTCGAGACCAAGGACTACTACACGCGGGGCCACTGCACGCGGGTCTCGCTCGCCTCCTCCATGATCGCGCAGGAGATCGGCATGGGCCCCGAGCGCGTACGGGCCATCCGCTACGCGGGCATGCTGCACGACGTGGGCAAGCTCGGCGTGCCCACCAAGGTGCTGCAGAAGGACGGGCCGCTCACCGAGGAGGAGTTCGCCGCGATCCAGCTCCACCCCATGCGGGGCCTGGAGATCGTACGCGGCATCGGCTTCCTCGACGAGGCCTACGCCGGGATCATGCACCACCACGAGCGCCACGACGGCACCGGCTACCCGATGGGGCTGGCCGGTGACGAGATCCCCGAGTTCGCCAAGGTCATCGCGGTGGCCGACGCGTTCGACTCGATGACCTCAGACCGCTCCTACCGGGGCGCCAGGCCCGTCCCGGAGGCGCTCGAGGAGCTGCGCAAGACCGCGGGCACCCACTTCGACCCCGTCATGGTCGCGGCCTTCATCCGGGTGCTCGACCGGGAGCCGTGGCAGCCGCCGCGCAAGGTCGAGGCGCCGCCGCCCGACGAGACCCCGATCAAGGACCACGACGACCCGACCATGCCCATCGAGGTCGTGACCGGCCAATGATCACCACGGAGCGCCCGAGGCGCGCAGAACGCTCTGCGAACACGGTCTTCCGCCGGCTCGACTCCGGCCAGCTGCTGCTCATCTGCGCGGCGGGGCTGGTCGCGATCGCCGGCGTCGCCCACACCGCGGCCGTCGGGCTCGATCGCACGGAGATCGCGGTCGGGTTCGGGGCGCTGATCGCGGTCGGCGAGCTGGCCAGGCTCACCATGCCGGGCAACAGGGAGGTCGCGCCCATCGGCGCCGCCGCCGCGCTGGGCTACACGCTGCTGCTCGACCTCAGTCAAAACCCGCTGCGCCACTCGGCCCTGCAAGTGGTCGCCGTGATCGCGGTCGGCATGGCGGCCGGCGCGCTCCCGCACCTGGCGGTCGGCCGCCCGCCGCGGCTGGACGCGATGGCGCGGCGGCTGCTCACCGGCGCGCTGCTGGCCTTCGCGTTCCGGCCGCTGGCCGACCCGCTCTACCTGCTGACCAAGCCGCCGACCAGCACCTGGTGGCCGGCGCTCGCGGTGATGGTCACGCTCATCGCGATCACCCTGCTGATCGACGTGCTGATCGCCGCGCTGCTGCGGGCCGAGCGGCTGCGCACCTCGTTCCGGGTGGCCGTGCGCGACGAGGTCAACATGGCCTTCCCGCTGGGCGCGGCCGTCGCCTCGTCGGGCGTGCTGCTCGCGCTGGCCACGCACAGCATGGACCTGGTGGCGCTGCTGGTGTTCGCGGCGCCGCTGCTGGTCACGCAGGTGGCCTTCAGGAAGTACGCCGGGATCCGCGCCACCTACCTGCAGACCGTACGCGCGCTGTCGCGGGTCACGGAGGTCGGCGGCTACGTCGAGCCCGGCCATTCGCGCCGGGTGAGCCGCCTGGCCGTGGCGATCGGCAGAGAGCTGGGCATGTCCGAGCCCGAGCTGCTGGAGCTGGAGTACGCCTCGCTGATGCACGACATCGGCCAGCTCTCGCTGCGTGACCCGATCCCCGGCGGCGCCACCGTCCTCACCGAGCCCGACCAGGCGCGGCGCATCGCCGAGCTGGGTGCCGAGGTGATCAGGCAGACCGGTGTGCTCGACCGGGTCGCCGACGTGGTGCGGCGCCAGTGCGATCCGATCACCGACGACCCGCCCCTGTCGAGCCGCATCATCAAGGTCGCCAACGCCTACGACGACCTGGTGGGGCCCTCGACCGACCGCGACCGCGCGGGGGCCGCGCTGGAGCGCATCCGGCTGTCGTCGGGCAGCGCGTACGATCCCCACGCGATCGAGGCGCTCACCCGGGTGATCGACCGCGGGCGGGTCTAGCCCGTACGGAATTGTGGGGTTCCTACAGATCATGATCGCCGGATCGGTGGTTTAGGGGGAAGGAGCCGCGGCGGTCGCGGCTTTAGTGTGGTCGGCGTGTTAATTGAGACGCTCGGACCCGTTCTGGTCGCCAACCGAGGGGAGATCGCGCGGCGGGTCATCCGCACGGTCCAGCGGCTGGGGCTGCGTGCCATCGCCGTCCACTCGGAGGCCGACGGCGACCTGCCGTTCGTACGGGAGGCCGACGAGGCCGTGCTGATCGGTCCGGCCGACCCCGCGCAGAGCTACCTCGACGCCGACAGGGTGCTGGCTGCGGCCCGCGCGACCGGCGCCAAGGCGATTCACCCGGGTTACGGGTTCCTCGCGGAGAACGTCGCGTTCGCCAGGGCCGTGATCGACGCCGGGCTGGTGTGGATCGGTCCCGCGCCCGAGGCCATCGACAAGATGGGCGACAAGATCAACGCCCGGAACCTCATGGAGAAGGCCGGCGTGCCGGTCGCCGCGGGCACCCGCGAGCCGGTCACCGACCTGTCGCTGGCGCTCAAGGCCGCCGACGCCATCGGCTACCCGGTCATGGTCAAGACCGCGGGCGGCGGCGGTGGCATCGGCATGAGCGTGGCCCACGACGACGAGGGCCTGGCGAAGGCCTTCGAGCAGGCGGCCAGGGCGGCCGCCAGGTTCTCGGGCGACGCGCTCGACGGGCCGGCCGTGCTGCTCGAGCGCTACATCGAGCGGGCCCGCCACGTCGAGGTGCAGATCCTCGGCCTGCCCGACGGCCGGGTCGTGGCCCTGGGCGAGCGCGACTGCTCGGTGCAGCGCCGCCACCAGAAGGTCGTCGAGGAGTCGCCGTCCCCGGGCATCACCCCCGAGCTGCGCGAGCGCATGCTGGCCGCCGCCGTGCGCGCCGGCGAGGCCGTCGGCTACCTCGGCGCGGGCACCGTCGAGTGCCTGGTCGACGCCGACAGGCAGGACTTCGTGTTCCTGGAGATGAACACCCGGCTGCAGGTGGAGCACCCGGTCACGGAGCTGGTCACCGGGCTCGACCTGGTCGAGCTGCAGTTGCGCGTCGCGGCCGGCGAGAGCCCCGAGGTGCGGCCCGCGACCACCGGGCACGCGATCGAGTTCAGGGTCTACGCGGAGGACCCCCAGCGGTTCTTCCCCGGACCTGGCACGATCACCGCATGGGTGGAGCCGGGCGGAGCGGGCGTACGCGTCGACTCCGGTTACGCGGCGGGCAACACGGTCACCCCGTTCTACGACCCGCTGCTGGCCAAGCTCTGCGTCCACGGCGAGACCCGCGCCGACGCGCTGGAGAAGGGGCGCAAGGCGGTGGACGCGTTCGTCGTCGAAGGGCCCAAGAACAATCTGCCGTTCTGCGCGGAGCTGCTGGACAACGCGGAGTTTGTCACTGGTGTCTACGACACTGGTCTGGTTGGGCGGATGCGGGCCTAAGGTGAGTACATTGATGACAGAGGGGAGTTCCGGTGGCTGAGGTACGCGCTGAGATGGTCGCGAACGTCTGGAAGGTCGTCGTCAAGGAGGGCGACACCGTCTCCGACGGCGACACGCTGGTCATCCTCGAGTCCATGAAGATGGAGATCCCGGTGCTCGCCGAGGAAGCCGGCGTCGTGGCGCAGCTCAAGGTGGCCGAGGGCGACGTGATCCAGGAAGGCGACCTGATCGCCGTCATCGAGTAGGCCGTGTTCATGGCCTCCACCCCGTGGAGGCGGGCTCGGTCGCTGGGGAGCCGCCGCCTTCCTTCGTCGCTCTGGTCGCTTCGCTCCCGCCGCTCCTCAGTCCAGGCGGCGGCGCGACCGAGCCAAGAACTTGGCGCGGTCGACGACGATGCGTTCGATGGTGCCGCGGCCCACGACGGCGTGTTTGTCGTGGGCCTCGAAGGCGAAGACCAGCCGCCGCCCGTCGACCTCGGTGAGCTCGACGCCGATCTGCACGTGCGTGCCCAGCGGGCTGGCGGCCAGGTGTTCGAGCTCGACCCTGGTGCCGACCGATGTCTCGCCCGGCGCGAGGTGCTTGTCCAGGGCCTGGACGGTCGCCGCTTCGGCCAGCGCGAGCAGCCGCGGCGTGGCGAGCACCGGCACGTCCCCGCTGCCGACCTTCTTCGCGGTGTCCTCCACCTCGACCATGATGAGCAACTGGGCGCGCAGACCCGGAGCGAGCGTCATGGGGTCAGCCTACGGCGGTCGCACCTGTCCAACGGGTCAGCTGACTTCCCGGAAACGCGGACAAGTGCGGGCATAAGGCCCCAGGATAGGGTGTGGTACGGCTTAAGACATTTGAGTGGCATGTGAAACAGGTGGGTCGTACACTCTCTGAGTTCCGTGACCACTGTGTGACCTGTCCGCGACGAAAGTTCGCTTTGTTGGAGAGCCGCGGGGTGCAAGAGGTTACTGGTGTAGGGGGGTAACGGGGGAGTCATGGTGGCCCAAGGAACGACGCTGGCGGGGCGGTATCGGCTGGACACCCGCATCGGCGCCGGCGGCATGGGCGAGGTGTGGCGCGGAGAGGACATCGTCCTGGCCCGCACCGTCGCGGTCAAGGTGCTGCTTCCCGGTCGTACGCAGGACCCCGGGTTCGTCGCTCGCTTTCAGGGGGAAGCACGGGCGATGGCCACGATCAACCACGGCGGCGTCGTCGACGTCTACGACTACGGCATCAGCGGCGACACCGTCTACCTGGTGATGAAGTTCGTCGACGGCGAGCCGCTCGACCGGCTGCTGGCCAGGCTGGGCAGGATCCCGCCGCAGGCGGCCATGGAGCTGATCGCGCAGGCCGCGTCGGCGCTGCAGGCCGTGCATGATCAGGGGATCGTGCACCGCGACGTCAAGCCGGGCAACCTGCTCGTGCAGCGGGACGGCACGCTGGTGCTGACCGACTTCGGCATCGCCCGCTCCGACCTGGCCAACCGGCTGACCGACGCCGGCATGGTGCTCGGCACGGCCGCCTACTGCGCCCCCGAGCAGGCCGAGGGCGCCCCTGTCACGCCCGCGGTCGACATTTACGCGCTCGGCGTGGTCGCGTACGAGTGCCTGGTGGGGCAGCGGCCGTTCGACGGCGACAGCGCGGTCACGATCGCGCTCAAGCACATCCGCGAGGCCCCGCCGCCGCTGCCCGCCGACATCCCCCAGGCCGTGCGCACGCTGGTCGAGGTCGCGCTGTCGAAGGACCCGGCCAGGCGCTTCCCGACCGCCAGGGCCATGGCCGAGGCGGCCAAGGCCATCGCGAGCGGGCAGACTCCCGCCCCGGCCCCCGAACAGCCGGCGCCGGCCACCGGGGCCACCATGGCGCCGCCGGTGGAGGCGTACCAGACGGGTGCCCATCAGGCGCGTCCCGCCGAAGAGACGACGACCATGGCCGACCGGCGCCCGGGTGGCCGCCGCGCCGCCAAGGCGCCGCGCAGGACCGGGCTCATCGCGGGCATCGCCGTCGCGGCGGTGCTCGGCGCGGGCGCCACCGCGGTCGCGCTGACGGGCATGACCCCCAGCGGGCCCGCCCCGACGAGCACCGCCTCGTCGGTGGCCAACCTGAGCAGCCCCAAGCCCCCCAAGCCCCCCAAGACCTCGAAGCCTCACACGGAGGAGCCGACCCCGGACCCCGAGCCGACGACCGACAGGCCGAGGCCCGCGGAGACCGAGGACGCCAAGCCGCCGACGAAGACGCCGACCAAGACGCCCTCCAGCACGCCGAGCGTCACCAAGACGCCGACCAAGACGCCCACGAGCACCCCGACGTCGGACGTCAAGAGGGCACGCGTGCCCAAGGTGGTCGGGATGGCGTTCCTGCAGGCACAGGAGATGGTCGAGGCGGCGGGCTTCGAGGAGATCATCCCCGACGACCGGACCTCCACCTCCAACGGCATGCGCTGTGGCAGGGTCCTCCGGACCGCGCCGGGTGGCGGGACGGTGCAGGATGTGACCAAACCGGTCACGCTGGTCATCGTCGACGGCGTCTGCCCGGAGGACAGCACCGGCAGCCCCTCGCCCAGCGCCACGCCGAAGCCGTAGGTCTCACACCCCCGTGGTGCTGCGGGGGTAGGCGATCTGCGGGTCGGTGGCGATGTTCACCATGTACGGGATGCCGGAGTCGAACGCCCTGCGCAGCGCCGGCCCGATCTCCGACGGCTTGGTGACCAGCTCGCCGCCTCCGCCCAGCGCGGTCACGACCTGGTCGTAGCGGCACTGCGGCTGGAGCTCGGCGGCCACGTCGTAGCCGTACAGGAGCTGCATGGGGTGCTTCTCCAGGCCCCAGATGCCGTTGTTGCCGCAGATCATGACGACGGGCAGCCTGTGGCGGACGAGGGTGTCGACGTCCATGAGCGAGAACCCGGCGGCGCCGTCGCCCAGCAGCAGCACCACCTGCGAGGACGGCCTGGCCAGGCGGGCGGCGACGGAGTAGCCCAGGCCGGTGCCGAGGCAGCCGTACGGGCCGGGGTCGAGCCAGTTGCCCGGCTGCTTCGGCTCGACGTACTTGCCCGCGTAGGAGACGAAGTCGCCGCCGTCGCCGATCACCACGGCGTCGTCGGCCAGGACCTTGCCCAGCTCGCCGTACACGCGCATGGGGTGGATCGGGTCGGAGTCGGAGGCCAGCAACTCGGCGTCGCCCGCGATGGCCGCGGCGGCCGTGTCGGCCAGCTTCGACACCCAGGAGGCGTACGCGTCGGGTTTGACGCCGGCGTCGCCGCAGGCGGTGCCGAGGCTCCAGAAGACCACGGACAGGTCGCCCGCGGCGGACGCGACCGGCTGCATGTGGGTGGCCAGCTGGGACGGCGCGTCGGCGATGTGCACGACGCGGGCCAGCGCGTCCTTGCTGCCGAACCAGCCGAAGTTCAGGCGGAAGTCGAGCGGCGTGCCGATCACGATGACCAGGTCGGCCTGCTTGAACGCCAGGCTGCGGGCCCGCGTGACCAGCAGCTCGTGGCCCGAGGGCAGGACGCCGCGGCCCTGGCCGTTGGGGATGACCGGCAGCCGCCACGTCTCGGCGAAGTCGCGGGCGGCCTCCTCGGCCCGGTCCATCCACACGTCGGACCCGTAGACCAGCACGGGCCGCTCGGCCTCGGCCAGCAGCCGCGCGATGGCGGCCAGGTCGTCGGGGTCGGGCTCGAGCGGCGACGGCGTCTGCGTCCGCACCTCGTGCGCGGGCGAGGGGGAGAACAGGTGGTCCATGTAGAAGTCGAGGAAGACCGGGCCGCGGTGGGGTGCGACCGCGGTGCGGAAGGCCATCTCGACGTCCTGGCCGATGGACTCGGCGTCGGTCGCGGTGAACGACAGCTTGGTGATCGGCTTGAGCAGCGGCGGGTGGTCCAGCTCCTGGAGGGCGCCGCTGCCCCAGCGCGACTGGGGCGCCCGGCCGCCCATGACGACGACGGGGGAGCCGTTGAAGTGGGCGGTCGCGACGCCGCTGACGCCGTTGGTGATGCCGGGGCCCGCGGTCAGCACGGCCAGGCCCGGTCTTCTGGTCAGCCGGGCGGTCGCCTCGGCGGCGAAGACCGCGCTCTGCTCGTGGCGTACGTCGAGGATGCGCATGTCCTCGTGTACGGCGCCGTCGTAAAGGGGGAAGACGTGCCCTCCCGACAGCGTGAACATGGTCTCGACACCGTAGGCCTTGGAAACGGCGACAGCGGCGTCACCGGCGTGCTTCGCAGACTCCATGCCGGGAACTTACCAACCAGTCACCAGAGTAAACAGATCTTAAGGATCTTCAGTCGCAGCAGACGGACAGCCTGCCCTTCGGCGCCCGTACGACGATCTTCCGCGGTGAGGTGGGGTTCCGATCGACGTCGACATTGGTGTCGATCCCCTCCGCCGTCACGTCGTAGGCCGTCTTCGGCAGGTCCAGGCTGACGTCGCCCGCCGTCCGCACCACCGCGTTGACGGTCGTGGGGGCGCTGACGAAGGACAGGTTGACGTCCCCCGAGCCGATCTCCACGTCGGCCGCCTCGACGTCGAGCTCCGTGGCATTGACGTTGCCCGTGCCGCTCCTGGCCCAGAGGGTGCCGGAGAGGTTGTCGACCTGGACGTCGCCGGCGACGGAGGACAGGCGGACCTTGCCGAAGAGATCGGTGACGCTGAGCTGGCCGTTGCCCGTGCCGGCCTCGACGTCGGTCTCCGGCGGCACGTAGATCACGTAGTCGGTCCAGCAGACGGGGCCGTCCGGCTGTTCCCCGCCGGGGCAGACGGCGTCGAGCCGCAGGGTGCTGGAACGGACGTCCCAGTCCTCGTTGATGGTCGGCCGGCTCCTCGACCAGCGCAGCGACCTCGCGATGAGCAGCTCGCCCGCCCTGCCCGGCAGGATGCTCAGGTCGACCTGGGTGCCCTTGCCCGCCTTGATGCGTACGTTCTTGTGCTCGAAGGCGATGGACCTCTGCGTGTGCTCCTCCGGCATCCTGGCCCGCGCGACCCCGCCCCAGAGCCCCCCGATGGAGAGCAGCAGGGCGATCGCGGTCGCCACCGCGCCCGCCGCCAGCCAGGCGGCTCTCACGGCAGGCTCCTGATCTTGAGGAACTGCAGGACGGCCAGCACGCGCCGGTGGTCGCCCTCGGCCGGCGACAGGTCGAGCTTGCTGAAGATGTTGCCGATGTGCTTGCCGACCGCCCCCTCGCTGAGCACCAGGGACTGGCCGATGCCGGCGTTGGAACGGCCCTCGGCCATCAGCTTGAGCACCTCGTGCTCCCTGGGCGTGAGCCGTTCGAGCGGGTCACTGTTGCCGCGCAGCAGGAGCTGGGCCACCACCTCGGGGTCGAGCGCGGTGCCGCCGGCGGCCACCCTGCGCAGCGCGTCGATGAACTCCGCCACGTCCGCCACCCGGTCCTTCAGCAGGTAGCCGACCCCGCCCGTCGCGGCCGAGGCGAGGAGCTGGGCGGCGTAGCGCTCCTCGACGTACTGCGAGAGCACCAGGACGGCCAGGCCCGGCTGCTGGCGGCGCAGCACGAGCGCGGCCCGCAGGCCCTCGTCGGTGTGCGTGGGCGGCATCCTGACGTCCGTGATGACCAGCTCGGGCTTGTGCTCCGCGGCGGCCCGCAGCAGTCCTTCGGCCTCGTCCACGGCCGCCACCACCTCCATGCCGGAGGCGTCCAGGAGCCTGATCAACCCCTCGCGCAGCAGTACGGAATCCTCCGCGAGCACTACTCGCACGGCAGGTCCACCTCGATCGTCGTAGGGCCGCCCAGCGGGCTGGACAGCCGGAGCGACCCGTCCACCGCGTCGATCCGCTGGGCCAGGCCGCGCAGCCCCGTGCCGCCGTCCAGCCGGGCTCCGCCGCAGCCGTCGTCGTACACGAGCACGTACAGGCGCTCGCGCTCGCGCCGCACGCGCACCTCGGCCTTGGTGGCCGCCGCGTGCTTGGCGATGTTGGTCAGTGCTTCGGACACGATGAAGAACGCCACCGCCTCGATGGTCGGAGTGGCACGCCGTTCGATGTCGACGTGGAGTTTCACGGGGAACGGCGCGCGGGCGGCCACGCCGGACAGCGCCGCGTCCAGGCCCTGGTCGTTCAGGACGGCCGGATGCAGGCCCCGTACGAAGTCGCGCAGCTCCTTGAGCGCCTGCTTGGCCTCCTCATGCGCCTGCGCGATGGCCTCGCGGGCCGGTTCGGGCAGGTCGGTCAGGGTGGCCCTGGCCAGGCCGAGGTTCATGGCGAGGGAGACGAGCCGCTGCTGGGCGCCGTCGTGGAGGTCGCGCTCGATCCGGCGGCGCTCGGCGTCGGCCGCGTCGATCACCCCGGCCCGGCTCTCCGTCAGCGTCTCGATCCGCTGGCCGAGCTCCGAACGGCTGGGTCCGAGCAGCGTACGCGCCACCGACAGGTCCAGCGCCGCCATGCCGCGCGCCAGCACCGGCGCGAGCAGCAGGAGCACGAGCCCGATCGCCAGGTAGATCGCTACGACCCTGCCGTCCCTGAGGTCGAACTCCTCGAACTCCATCGGCGGCGGCTGCAACCTCTGCGGCAGGAACGACAGCAACCCCACGACAGCCCCTCCCCACGCCACCGCCACCAGCACCGCGGCCGCGAACCCCACGAACGGCGACAGCAGGTGATAACTGATCTGCCGCCACGTGGCCGGGCTGCGCCAGCTGCTCGGGGAGCGTACGGGCGGGATGCGCACGCCCAGGAACGCCTCGAACCTGGACCGCTGCACCCTCGTGAACCGCGGCACGCTCCGCATCAGCAGGGGCGGCCACACGGCGAGGAGGAGCGTCAGCCCGCCGAGCAGCACGGCGACCGGGAGACCGATCATCACGTGGGCCGTGTCGAGCCACGCCCGCGCCGACCACGGACGGGGGACTTTCATGGCTCAACGGTATTGAGCGGCGGGTGAGACGCGAAATAGCCCTGGTGTGCTGATGAATGGTGGGGTTTTCCCCACCCTCAAAGCGTCGCCTTGAATCCGGCGGGATCGAACGAGCCCCCCAACATCACACCCAACCCTCTCCGCGCCACCTCGGCGAACTCCTCCCCGCCCATCCCCCCGGCCCCTTCGGGCAGCACCCCGGCCAGCGGCCGCGCGGCCAGCATCTCCAGGTCGCACACGCAGCTCCGCTCGACGATCCCGGGCTCACCGGGCCAGCGCCCGATGACGATCCCCGTCGGCTCGAGCCCCCGGTTCGCCATCGCCTCCAGGGTGAGCGCGGTGTGGTTCACCGCCCCCCGGCCGGGCCGGACCACGACGAGCACCTGCGCGCTCAGGGCCCGGGCGAGGTCCCCGATGGTCCCGCCGTCCTCGTCGAACCGCTCCAGCAACCCTCCGGTGCCCTCCACGACCACCATCCGGTTGCTCTCGGCGAGCTCCCGTACGAGCTGCCCCACCTCGGCCAGCGACACGGGCGGTACCCCGGCGACGCGGGCGGCGGCGGCGGGCGGCAGCGGCTCGGCGAACCGCCGCACCTCGAAGGTCGTGCCGACCCCGGACATCCGGATCACCTGATCCACGTCCCCGGCCTCTTCGGGCGCGACCCCGGTCTGCGCGACCTTCACCACGGCCACGGAGGCTCCCCGCCGCCTGGCCAGCACCGCCAGCGCCGCCGTCACGACGGTCTTGCCCACGCCGGTATCGGTGCCGGTGATGACGATGACGCTCATGTCACCAGCCTATGAGCATCACCGTAAGAGATCACGGCTGATCACGGCCGGACCGGCGTGGTCAGGGGCGCCGCAGGCGGGTGACGAACTTGTACCGGTCGCCGCGGTAGAGGGATTGGGCCCACTCGACGGGGTTGCCGTCGGCGTCGAAGGCGTGGCGGGTGAGGAGGAGCATGGGGAGTCCGACGTCGACGCCGAGGGCCTTGGCGTCGTACGGGGTGGCCAGGACGGTCTCGATGATCTCCTCGGCGTCCGTGAGCCGGACGTTGTAGGCGTTGTGCAGCGTCTCGTACAGGGACGCGTGCACCTCGAGCTCCCGCCGCAGCCGGGGGAAGCGGCGCGCGGACAGGTGGGTGGTGTCGATGGAGACCGGCTCGCCGTTGGCCAGCCGGAGGCGGTGGATGCGCAGCACGCGGCCGCCCGGGTTGATGGCCAGGCGCCTGGCCAGGGCCTCGTCGGCGGTGATGTAGCCGATCTCGAGTATTTTGGTGTCCGGCTCCAGGCCCGCCATGCGCAGGTCGCCGATGTACGAGGTGAGCTGCAGCACCTGCGCCACCTTCGGCTGGGCCACGAAGGTGCCCTTGCCCTGGATGCGCAGCAGCCGGCCTTCTACCACGAGCTCGGTCAGCGCCTGCCTGACCGTGGTGCGGGAGGTCTCGAACCGTACGGCGAGCGTGCGCTCCGGCGGCAGTGCCGCGCCGGCGGGCAGGGTCTTCGTGAGCTCGAGCAGGCTGCGTTTGACGTCGTAGTACTTGGGCACGCGGGGGCTGTCGTCTGTCACGCTCTCACCTTCACTTCTGCCACGGCGGTGAAGGCGTGTCTGATCACCGCGAGATCATCGGAACTCACATCAGCCCGAGCGGTCAACCGCGGGCTGTGGCGGCCGACCGGCACCGGACGGGCACGGTTGCCGGCGCGCACGGATCCGGGCAGCTCAGGCTGATTGTGAAGGATATCCACAGCGGCGAGCGCGATCGCAACCGAGGTCGGTCCGTGATCCGTGTCGGGGTCGAGCCACCTGCCCGTGCCGATCACCTCCGACTCGTCCCGTCTGCGGTTCGAGCAGCTCTCATGGTGTGACGGTTCTCACAATATGAGATTCCCGATATGTCGAGTTGGGTGCACGATGCCGTATATGCCGTCACTGTGCGAATGGGCGGGTGTGCGGCCGTGCCATGCGGAGTCCTGCCCGCGTATCCGGGCGCGCATTCAGCCAGGGAGCCGGTTTGGTTGTTGCGGGGAAAAGCACGCATGATGCACCTGTGCCGACTCTCAGCGACCTCGTAGCCCGCCACACCGCCCTCGACGAGGCGGATCTCGACTGGCTGCACTCGCTGGTCTCCGACTGGCAGCTGCTGGCCGACCTGTCGTTCGCCGATCTCATCCTGTGGGCGCCGCTGCTGGGCGAGAGCGGCTGGATCGCGATCGCGCAGATGCGCCCGACCACCGGCCCCACCGTCTACCACGACGACATCGTCGGCAGCGTCGCCGCCAAGGGAGAGCGCCACCTCATCGACACCGCCTGGAACGAGCGGCGCATCTGCCGCGAGGGCGACCCCGACTGGTCCACGGGCGTCCCGGTGCGCGAGGAGACCATCCCCGTGCGGCGGACCGTCGAGGGCGGCGAGGGCCGGTTCCTGGCGGTGATCCAGCGCTCCACGAACCTCTCCTCCGCGCGCACCCCGTCGCGCCTGGAGCTGACCTACCTCCAGAGCGCCTCCGACCTGGCGCAGATGGTGGCCGAGGGCCGGTTCCCGTTCTCGGGCGAGGAGCCGATCCTGGTGCGCTCGCCGCGCGTCGGCGACGGCCTGCTGCGGCTCGACCGGGCCGGGCGCGTCACGTACGCCTCGCCGAACGCCCTGTCCGCCTACCGGCGGCTCGGCCTGCACGCCGACCTGGTCGGGGCCGAGCTGGGCCGGGTCACCGCGACGCTCTGCTACTCCGACGAGCCGATCAACGAAGATCTCATGATCGTGGCCAGCGGGCGCGCGGCCAAGGAGACCGAGGTCGAGTCGGGCGGCACGATCGTGCAGCTCAGGGCCATCCCGCTGATCGTCGGCGGCGGCCGCATCGGCGCGCTCGTGCTCATCAGGGACGTGACCGAGCTGCGGCGCCGCGAGCGCGAGCTGATGACCAAGGACGCCACGATCCGCGAGATCCACCACCGGGTGAAGAACAACCTGCAGACCGTGGCCGCGCTGCTCCGCCTGCAGGCCAGGCGGCTGCAGGTGCCGGAGGGCCGGGAGGCGCTGGAGGAGGCGGTGCGCCGGGTCGGGTCGATCGCGATCGTGCACGAGACGCTGTCCCACGCGCCCGAGGAGTTCGTGGACTTCGACGAGATCGCCGACCGGGTGTTCGCGATGGCGGGGGAGGTCTCGGCCGCGGAGGTGGCCGTCACGCCGCGCCGCGTCGGGGGCTTCGGCGTGCTGCCTTCGCTCATCGCCACGCCGCTGGCCATGGCGCTGACCGAGCTGTTGCAGAACGCGATGCAGCACGGGCGGCCCAAGCGGCTCGAAGTGGTGGTCGAGCCCGAGCCCGACCGGCTGAACGTCACGGTGTGGGACGACGGCCGCGGGCTTCCGGCCGGCTTCGACCTCGACACTTCCACCAGCCTGGGGCTGCAGATCGTCCGCACGCTGGTCGAAGGGGAGCTTTCCGGCCGGCTGTCCATCGAGCCGCGGCTCGAAGGGGGTACGGAGGTCACGCTGTCGATCCCGCTCCCGGCGGCCTGATCCCGGTTCGTACGCGTCCGTCGGGGTTCGACGGGAGTACGAGGGCTCGGCGCGTCGGGTGCGGGCATGTCGAACGGCGGCGGTGCGTCGGCCGAGGTGACGGCTTGGGCGGTGGCGCGTCCGGCGGGTGGCGCGGCGGCCGGCGGCGACGCATCGGGGCGAGGAGGGTGCGGCGGCGCGCGAGCCGATCGGGGCTCGGGCGACGCGGGGTCAGATGGTGGAGATCAGATGACGGTGGCGGGTCAGGCGGTGAGGCGGGCCCGGTGGCGAGCGGTGCGGCGCTTGAGAGCGCGGCGCTCGTCCTCGCTGAGGCCGCCCCAGACGCCGGCGTCCTGCCCGGACTCCAGCGCCCACTTCAGGCAGGCTTCGACGGCCGAGCAGGAACGGCAGACCTGCTTGGCTTCTTCGATCTGCATGAGTGCCGGGCCGGTGTTGCCGATCGGGAAGAACAGCTCGGGGTCCACGTCACGGCAGGCAGCTCGGTGGCGCCAGTCCATGCGTCCACTCCTTAGTAGATGGAGCCTCTGGTCGGCTCCGTGCGGCTACTACTTTGTGAAGAGTTTCACTAACTCGCGCGAACAAAACCCGGGACCTGTGAGGACCGGGATCGCTCGCTGACACTCGGAGAACCTTGGGGTTGTTAAAGGTCCTACGTTCCGACGTCAGTCTTGAGACTGTCAGCCACGCTGAGTGCACGCAAGAGGGTTGACGGGAAGTTTTGGGTGTTATGGCTGTCGGATGCGTCACACAATGACCGAATGTAACCACCTAGACCAAAACTTGTAACGCGTTCGGTGTAGACCGGAATGTTACGGTTTCGTATTCGCCCAGGTAGTCCCCGTCCAGCTGGAAGGCCACGGGGCGTTCCGCGGTGAGCGTGAACTCGGCCTCGTCGTGCAGCTGTACGAGGTGCCGGCCGCCCGGAAGGGCGTCACTCTCCGTGAGAATCTGTCGGATCACTGAGGCCATGGACATCGGTCCCATCCGGCGCAGCCCGAGAAGGTCGAGCCCGGTCTCGAAGCTCGCCCACGGGGTCGGGTGCACGGGCCTGGTGCCGACGTACGTCCATGGAGAGGTGTTGGAGATGATCGCCATGAACAGCCCGCGGGCCGTCGGGATCCCCGGGCCGGTCAGGGTCATCGCCGGATGCCGTTTGTCCGTGGCCAGATAGTGCCGTAGAGCGGTGTTCACGTACCGTGTAGGCGTGGCTTTGCGGCCCGTTCCCCTGAGGCCTTCCACGGCCCGTACAACCTCCGCGTCGTACCCCATGCCCGAGCAGAAGGTGAAGTAGCGGCTCTGGCCTTCCCATAGGGCCTGCCCCAAACCCACGGTCCTGCGCCGGCCGTCCCTGAGCGCCTCCAGCACCGCCCCCGTGGACTCCACCGGGTCGTTCGGCAGCCCCAGCGCGCGGGCGAACACGTTCGCGCTGCCGCCGGGGATGACGACGAGCGCGGGCCGGCCCTCGCTCCCGGGCGGGACGTCGCCGCCGTTCACCGGGTTGAGCAGGCCGTTCACGGTCTCGTTGATCGTCCCGTCGCCGCCGAGCACCGCCACGACGTCGTATCCCTTGGCCCGCGCGGTGGCGGCCAGCGCCGCGGCGTGCCCGCGGTAGCGGGTCTCCTCCACCGCAAGCTCCACGGCCGCGCCGAGCGCGCGGATCAGCACGTCACGCGTACGGGCGTTCGTGGTGGTGGCCTTGGGATTCACCAAGAGCATGGCGCGCATATCGCCAGCGTATCCGCTGGACTTGTGGGCGTTATCGGCCGAACGTCCTATTTCTCGGACCGGGTGACCCGAGGGGTAGGGTACGGGCGTGAATCGTCGTCCGGTCACCCTCGTCATCGCCGCCGCCATCGTCGCCCTGGAAGGCCTGGTGGCGCTCGGCCTCGGCATCTACGTGGCCGTGGAGAGCCTGGTCAGCACCCCGGACAACCTGACCACCGCCATCGCCGAGTCGGCGTTCGGCGTGCTGGTCGGAGCGGGGCTGCTCTGGGTGGCGTGGGGCGGGCTGTTCAGGATGGAGCGGTGGGGGCGGTCGCCCGGCGTCCTGACGCAGATCTTCATGGTGCCGATCTCCGTCACGCTCATCCAGTCAGGCCAGCCCCAGCTCGGGATCCCGCTGATCGTGATCGCGGTGGCGGGGTTGGCGACGCTGCTGGCGCCGCCCACCACGCACGCCCTCTACGGAGACGGCTAGTCTTCGGCGGTCAGACCCTCGCGCAGCTGCGCGAGGGTGCGGGCCAGCAGGCGCGAGACGTGCATCTGCGAGATGCCCAGCTCGGTGGCGATCTGCGACTGCGTCATGTTGCCGAAGAAGCGCAACAACAGGATGCGCTTCTCCCGCGGCGGCAGCCGTTCGAGCAGCGGTTTCAGCGACTCGCGGTATTCGACGCCCTCGAGCGACTCGTCCACGATGCCGAGCGAGTCGGACACCGCGGGGGCGTCGTCGTCGCCGGAGTCGGGCGCGTCGAGCGACACGGTCGAGTAGGCGTTGGCCGACTCGAGGCCCTCGAGCACCTCCTCCTCGGTCATCTTGAGGTAGGAGGCCAGCTCGGCGACCGTCGGCGCGCGGCCCTCGCGCTGCGAGAGATCGCTTATCGCCTTGGTCAGCGAGAGCTTCAGCTCCTGCAGCCGGCGCGGGACGCGGACCGCCCAGCCCTTGTCGCGGAAATGGCGCTTGATCTCGCCGACGATCGTGGGCGTGGCGTACGTGGAGAACTCCACGCCGCGGTTGAGGTCGAACCGGTCGATGGACTTGATCAGGCCGATGGTGGCGACCTGGGTCAGGTCGTCGAGCCACTCGCCCCTGTTCCGAAAGCGGCGGGCCAGGTATTCGACCAGGGGAAGGTGAAGCTCGACCAGCTCGTCTCTGATGCGCTGGCGGCGCGGCTCCTCGGGGCCCAGCTCGGCCAGCTCGGCGAAGAGCATGCGGGCACGCACCCGGTCGGGCACGGCGTGTTCGCTGGTGGCCATGGCTCCAGTCCTTTCCGTCACGCCGGCCTCGCTGCGCCTCGGCGCTTACGCAGGACGATAGCCATGCGATCTGGGGAGTCGGTCACCGCGTCGACGTCGTCGGCCAAGGCGGTCAGCACCATCCAGGCGAAGTCATCGCGTTTGGGCGCGGAGCTTCCGACCGTGGCCACTTCGACCCTGACCTGCATCTCATGCCCGGTCAGCTCGAACTCGGCGGTGAGGTCGGTGCCGGGCACCGCCTCGCTCAGCAGCATGGCGCACGCCTCGTCGACCGCGATCCGTAGATCCTCGATCTCGTCGAGCGTGAAGTCCAGCCGCGCCGCCAGCCCGGCGGTAGCCGTACGCAGCACAGACAGGTAGGCACTGGCGGCGGGGAGCCTGATGCTCACCACGTCGCGGATGCCGGCCACGCCCTCCGCGCGCGTCTCGGTTTCCTCGGTCACGTTCCTCCTCGCGTTTCCGACGCCAACTGCAACTTACCGCCCCTGGGAGGTGCTTGGACGATTCAGACTCGCCATCAACGGAAAAGGCTCTGTACGGCTGCTGCCGTACAGAGCCTTATGTGCCGTTTTAGGCGGCCTTGGTCTCCCAGAAGATCTTGGAGATCTCGTCGATCTTGCCCAGCAGGTCCTCGGCCTTGGCGACGTCGACCGTGCCCTTGGCGCCGGCGGCGCCCGCGAGCTTGGTGGCGTCCCAGAAGAGCTGGTGAAGCTGAGGGTACTGCTCCAGGTGCGGCGGCTTGAAGTAGTCGGTCCAGAGCACCCACAGGTGGTGCTTGACCAGCTCGGCCCGGTCCTCCTTGATGGACAGCGCGCGGGCGCGGAAGACCGCGTCCTCGTTGGCCGCGTACTTTTCCATGATCGCCTTGACCGACTCGGCCTCGATGCGGGCCTGAGCGGGGTCGTAGACCCCGCAGGGCAGGTCGCAGTGTGCGGAAGCGACGTGCTTGGGTCGTAGCAGTCGTGCGAGCATCAGAAAGTCCTTCCTTGATGCTGAATCAGCTTGGTCCACAACCGACCTTACTCGGGTCCCAACGCCTGCGGAGTAGGGGGTCATTGCCCATGAGAGTGCGTGTCGAGGGCGATTCGATGCGCCCCGCGCTGGTTCCCGGCGACTGGCTCCTCGTACGCCGGGGCGCCACCGTCCACCCGGGAGATCTCGTGGTGGCGAGACTTCCCGGTGATCCCGAGCAGCTCATCGTGAAACGGGCGCAGTGGCATGGACAGGACGGATGGTGGCTGGAGAGCGACAACCAGCGGGCCAGCGGGCGGCGTGACAGCTGGGACTTCGGGCCGGTCCACGACATCGTCGGACGGGTCGTGCTGCGTTACTGGCCCCTCCTGCGGCGGCGGCGTTAGGAGCCGTTGCGCCGGCGGGCGCGGAAGGCGGCGACGTTCGCGCGGCTGGCGCAGCGGGAGGAGCAGTAGCGGCGCGAACGGTTGGACGAGGTGTCCAGGAACGCCTTGCCGCAGCGCGGCTCCTGGCACCGGCCGAGCCGGTCCGCGCCCAGCTCCGCCACGGCCGCGGCCAGGCCCATCACGGCGCTGGCGGCGGAGTCCTCGGCCAGGTGGAGGTGCCAGCCCCCGCCGTCGTGGTCGGTGAGCTGGGGGCGTACGGGATAGCGCACGAGCAGGGCGTTGAGCCGCGCGGCCACGGCCCGTTCGTCGTCGGCCTCGTCGAAGGCGGCGGCCAGCTCGTCGCGCAGCGGCCTCAGCTCCGGCGGCGGGTCGGGATCGTTGACCAGCCGGACGGCCCACTCGGCGTAAGAGGTGAGGTCCATGCGGGTGTATTACATCACGGACCCCGCCGATCGGGGCCGGGTCTTCCGGCGGGGAGTGCGCTCAGGCGCGGCTGAGAAGGCGTTTCAGGGGCCGTGCGCGCCGCCGGGTAAAGAGGGCCCTGGGCGGCGCTTCGAGGCGTATATGGCGCGTTGAGTCCCGGTGGGCGGGGCGCTCCGTACCGTGGTACGGGCGGATGCGCCCCGCCGTGCCTGCCGGGCCTACTCCTCGGGGTGCAGGACCCGGTGGAGGAAGGCGCGCGTGCGTTCCTGCTGCGGGTCGCCGATCACCTGCGCCGGCTCGCCGTCCTCGACGATCACGCCGCCGTCCATGAACACCACCCGGTCGGCCACCTGCCGCGCGAACCCCATCTCATGGGTGACCACGAGCATGGTCATGCCCTCCTCCGCCAGCTTCCGCATGACGGTGAGCACGTCTCCCACCAGCTCGGGGTCGAGCGCCGAGGTGGGCTCGTCGAACAGCATCAGGTTCGGGTTCATGGCCAGCGCCCGGGCGATCGCCACCCGCTGCTGCTGGCCGCCCGACAGCTGCGCCGGATAGGCGTCGCACTTGGCGCCGACGCCGACCTTGTCCAGGTTCTCCCTGGCGACGACCTCGGCTTCCTTCTTGCCCCGCTTGAGCACCCGCTGCTGGGCGATCATCACGTTCTGCAGCGCGGTCATGTGCGGGAACAGGTTGAACTGCTGGAAGACCATGCCGATGCGGCGGCGTACGGCGTCGATGTCCACGTCGGGGTCGGTGAGCTCGACGCCCTCCACGAACACCTTGCCCTTGGTGGGCGCCTCCAGCAGGTTCACGCAGCGCAGCAGGGTGGACTTGCCGGAGCCCGACGGCCCGATGACGCAGACGACCTGGCCGGGGTCGACGGTCATGTGGATGCCCTTGAGCACCTCGTTCTTGCCGAAGTGCTTGTGCAGGTCCGCGATCTCGATCGCGTGCGTCATCGGTTCCTCCCCTTACGTCCCTCCAGCCGGGTCGCCAGATATCCCAGCGGGATCGTGACGATCAGGTACGTCAGACCGGAGACCATGATGGGCGTGGCGTTGGAGTGCTGGGAGGCCAGGTCGTTGCCGAACTTGGCGAGCTCGACATACTCGCTGGACACGCCGAGGAACAGCACCAGCGAGGAGTCCTTGAGCAGAGCCACGAACTGGTTGGTGGTCGGCGGGATGACCATGCGGAGGGCCTGCGGGATCACCACGGTGAACTGGGCGCGGGTGGCGGACATGCCCAGCGATCTGGCGGCCTCGACCTGCCCCTTGGGCACGGCCTGCAGCCCTGCGCGGAACACCTCCGCCTGGTAGGCCGCGCCGATCGCACCGAGCCCGAGGGCGACCTGGCCGTATGTGCCGAAAGGCACCTGGAAGCCTGGCAGCGCCAGTGGCAAGAAGGTGATCATGATGAAGATCAGCAGCGCGGGCAGGCCACGGAAGATCTCGATGTAGACGATCGCGATCCACCGGTAGGGCCGGACCGGTGACAGCCGCATGAGCGCGAGCAGCAGTCCCACAAGGAAGGCGAGGACGAATCCGGTGACCGTGTAGATGACCGTGTTCCGCAGCGCGATGGTGAACAGTTCCGGCAGCGTCTCCTTCGCCACGTCGGGCTTGGCGAAGTTCTGGGCGAGGCTGCCCCAGTCCGCGTACAGGACGAGGAGGAGGAGCACGACGACCAGGACGGCGTACTGGATGCCGCGGCTGATCTGCTGCTTCTTCCGAGGGCTGAGCCCGGCGCGCGCGGGCTCAGCCGTCTTCGGCTGGTCGGCCATGGATCAGCCCAGCTCGCCGGGCTTCTTGCCGAACCACTTCACGTAGATCTTCTCGTAGGTGCCGTCTTGCTTGGCCTTGGCGATCTCTTCATTGATCGTCTTGAGCAGCACCGGGTCGGCGTTCTTCTTCAGGCCGAGGCCGTACTGCTCGCCGGTGTCCAGGCTGCCGATCAGCTCGAACTTCGCGGCGACCTCCGGCTTCTTCAGCCAGGTGAGGACCACGGGGAGGTCCTGGACGATCACGTCGGCCTGGCCGGCCTGCAGGGCCAGCAGCTCCTTGGCGGAGTCGGCGTACTCGGTCGGGTCGAAGCCCTGCTTCTTGACGTAGTCGAGGCCCGTGGTGCTGGCCTGGGCGCCCAGCTTGAGGTTCTTGGCCTTGACGTCGGCCAGCGACGTCGCCCCGGTGCCCTTCTTGGCGAGCAGCGCCTGGGTGGCGTCGAAGTACGGGTCGGAGAAGTCGATGTTCGCCTTGCGCTCCGGCGTGATCGTCATGCCGGCGGCGGCCAGGTCGCACTTCTTGGCCGCCATGGCGGCGCCGCTCTTGATCACGGCGAAGTCGATGTCCACGATCTCCTGGGTCACGCCCAGCTTCTTCGCGACCAGGTCGACGATGTCCACGTCGAACCCGACGATCTTGCCGCTCGCGTCCTTGAACTGGAACGGCTCGTACGGGATGTTCGTGCAGACCGTGAGCTTGCCAGGTGTCACCAGCTGGACACCGCCGGCGGCGGAGGTGCTCGCGCTGGTGGTGGCGGAGCTCGAGCTGTTGCCGCCGCTCCCGCACGCGGTCAGCGCCAGTGCGGCGGTCAACGCGAGCGCGCCGGCGGCATAGCCACGGCGGCCCTTGGGGCTGAGGGCCATGTACGGCCTCCTCGAAAGTGAAAGCCAGGAAACTTGCGTTTTGTGCAGTTTAAATGGGGTTTCGCACCGCTCCGTCATCAGACATTTAACGATGCGTCAACGGAACGGCGTCGGACCTGAGACCGACTCCATCTCACCATGTGGCACGATAGGGAGACGGGTGACCCCCGTACCCCTCTGAGACGACCGACGAGGGGATCCTGGCAGCTACCGAGGCCAGCCCGCTCGCGCTCGCCCGCCGAAGGTTTCTTCCGCTCCCGATGACTACAGGGGTCGCTGTGGCTGTCACGCCCGCTTCTGCTTCCGTTCCCGTCGAGCAACTCGATCTCGACCCGGCCTTCGCGCTGCACCGCGGAGGCAAGCTCGAGGTCCGCTCCACCGTTCCCGTCCGCGACGCGGACGATCTCTCTCTCGCCTACACGCCCGGCGTCGCCCGGGTCTGCACCGCCATCGCCGAGACACCCGCGCTGGTCAACGACTACACCTGGGTCTCCAACGTGGTCGCCGTCGTCTCCGACGGCACCGCCGTGCTCGGCCTGGGTGACATCGGCCCCTCGGCCGCCATGCCGGTCATGGAGGGCAAGGCGCTGCTGTTCAAGCAGTTCGCGAACGTCGACGCCGTCCCCATCTGCCTCGACTGCACCGACGTCGACGCGCTCGTCGAGACCGTCGTGCGCCTCGCGCCGTCGTTCGGCGGCATCAACCTCGAGGACATCAGCGCCCCGCGCTGCTTCGAGGTCGAGGACCGGCTCCGGGGGCTGCTCGACATCCCCGTCTTCCACGACGACCAGCACGGCACCGCCATCGTGGTGCTCGCCGCGCTCCAGAACGCCGCCCGCCTGACCGGGCGCTCGCTCGGCGACCTGCGCGCCGTCGTGGCCGGCGCGGGCGCGTCCGGCGTCGCGGTCTCCCGCATCCTCCTGGAGGCGGGCATCGGCGACATCGCGGTCGCCGACTCCAAGGGCATGATCTACGCGGGCCGTGAGGGGCTCAACCCCGTCAAGGAGGCCCTCGCGCGCGACACCAACCGCGCCGGCCACACCGGCTCGACGGAGGACGCGCTGGCGGGCGCCGACGTGTTCGTCGGGCTGTCCGGGTCCACCGTGTCCGAGGCGGCCATCGCCTCCATGGCGCCCGACGCCATCGTCTTCGCCCTGTCCAACCCCACCCCCGAGGTCCACCCCGAGGTGGCCGCCCGGCACGCCAAGGTCGTGGCCACCGGCCGCTCCGACTTCCCCAACCAGATCAACAACGTGCTGGCCTTCCCCGGCGTCTTCAGGGGCGCCCTCGACGTGCGCGCGTCCGCCATCACCGAGAACATGAAGGTGGCCGCCGCCAACGCGCTGGCCGGTGTCGTCGGAGACGACCTCTCGCCGACGTACGTCATCCCGAGCCCGTTCGACGAGCGCGTCGCGCCCGCCGTGACCGCCGCGGTCGCGGCCCAGGCCCGCGCGGACGGCGTCGCCCGCGTCTGACCTCTTCGTACGGGGGCCTCCTTGGATCAGGGAGGCCCCCGTTTTCGTCGTGGAGTTGGTGGTCTCTTTGAGAACCGCCCTGAAACCTTTACTCAAGGTGCTATAACAGTAGCTCTCTGTAAGGTGTGGGCGCCCAACTCCTGTGACGAGGAGAGCGATGGAACGCGAGCCGAACCGACTGCTTCAGCAGCTCATCGCGGAAGCGGGCTTCTCCCACAAAGGACTGGCCAGGTGCCTGAACGATTGGGGAGCCGCCCGTGGCACTCCGGGCCTCAAATACGACCACAGCTCCGTGTTGCGCTGGATCGGCGGTCAGAGGCCACGTGACCCGGTGCCCTACCTGCTCGCGGAGATCTTCGCGATGCGGCTGGGCCGACCGGTTACCTCGGAGGACCTGGGCATGCCGGCGATCCTCACACCCCTCGATCTCGGGCAGGAGTTCACGCACACGTGGCAGGAGGGGGTCGCGACCGTGACTGCGCTATGGCGGGCCGACGTGGAGAGGCGGAGGTTCCTGATCGACTCGACCTTCGCGATAGGAGCGGGCTCCGTGGGAGCCATCCGCTGGCTGACGTCCCCACCCGGGGGACAGCTGAGCGGCACGGGCGGGCGGCGGGTGGGCCGCGCCGACATCGCCGCCATCCATGAGGTCACCCGATCGTTCGGTGAGCTCGACAACCGTTTCGGCAGCGGCCGGGTCCGCTCGTCCGTGGTCAAATATCTGGACACCGCCGTCTCGCCACTGCTCAAGGACGGCCTGTACGGCGAGTCCACCGGCCGCCGCCTGGCCGCCGCGGCCGCCGAGCTGACCCGCCTGGCCGGCTGGATGGCGTACGACATGGAGCAGCACGGTCTCGCCCAGCGCTACCTCATCCAGGCGCTCCGCCTGGCCAGGAGCGCCGACGACCACACCCTGGGCGGCGAGATCCTGGCCGGCATGGCCCACCAGGCCATCTACATGGGCCAGCCCTCCCATGCTCTCGACCTGGCCCGCTCCGCCCAGATGGCGGCCCGCCGCGCCGGCGTCCACACGCTCCTGGCCTCCGCGCACGTTCTGGAGGCCCACGCCCACGCCGGCCTGGGCGACGCCCGCTCCTGCGGGGTCTCCCTGCATGAGGCGGAGTCCGCCTTCGACGCCCGTAAGCCCGACGACGAGCCCGTCTGGCTCAGCTACTTCGACGAGGCCTACCTGTCGGCGAAGTTCGCCCACTGCTTCCGTGACCTGGGGGAGGGGGAGCGGGCCGTGCGACAGGCCCGGCGCTCGCTCGACATGGACTCCCGCTACGTCCGCGGGCGGATGTTCAACCTGTCGCTGCTGGCCGCCGGGCTGCTGCAGTGCGGGGAGCTGGAGGAGGCGTGCTCGGTCGCGGGCACCGCTTTCGCGCTGGCGGGGGAGCTGCAGTCGACCCGGTCGCGGTCGTACGCGGCCGACCTGCGGCGGCGCTTGGAGCCGTACAAGAACGAGCGGGCCGTGCTGGCGCTGCGCGCACGGACGCGGGAGCTCACGCCGGTATGACGCGAGAACGGCCCGGGTGCTTGTCACCCGGGCCGTTCTTCGTGTTGCCGTCTACGTGCTGGCGTCTACGTGCTGTCGTCTACGTGCTGGCGTCTACTGGAGGAGCTCGCCGTTCGGGCCGACGATCTTCTTGGTCTCCGCGTAGTTGGCCTTGTTGTACACGTCGGCCACCTCACCGTCGAAGATCGCCGAGCTGATGAAGTCGACCCGGCCGTTGCCGTCGTTGTCGTGGAACAGGCTGGTCACGCCGTTGACGTAGCCGGTGCGCTTGTTGTTGTCGTACTTCATGAGCCAGGGGCCGCCGTCGGCGCCGGCGGTCATGGAGCACTTGAGCAGCTGGTGCGTCTCGACCTTGAACGTGTTGACCTGGTAGCTCTTGGTGGCGGTCTTGCCGGAGCACCACTTCGGCGTCACACCGGTGAACGGGCGGTCGCCGTCGGGGTGCGGGGCGGAGGGGTAGCCGAAGACGGTCACCGGCTGGCCGAGGGGCTGGTTCCAGGCCACACCCTGCCCACCGACGACGTCACCGAGCCGGCCCATGTCCTTGGCGATCCCGAGGACGTAGCGGGCCTCGTAGTACTTACGCGATGTGCCGGGCTTGACCCACTTTTGCGTGTAGTAGTGGGTGATGGTGTAGCCGCCCAGCTTGTCGGTGCCCTTGACGCCGGGGCCCTGGTAGGCGTCCTGCTGAGGCTTGGTGACCTGCTCCACGATGGGCTCGCCGAACTTGAAGCCCTGGCCCTTGCCCACCTTCGCGTCCTTGTACGCGTCCCCGGTGACTTCGACCTTCTCCAGGACGGCGCCGGGGTAGTCGGGGCCCACGAGGTCGGCCGGCTTGTCCTCGCCCTCCGACCAGCAGTCGCCGAGGGTCAGCTGGCACTTGAGGAACTCCGTGGAGCTGATCTCGCGCGGCTTGACCCACTTGTCGCCGGCCCACGCCTTGAAGTCGTTGCGAGAGACTTCCTTCTCGCCGGCCAGCGAGAATCCGTTGTGCACCGCGACGAACGCGAAGTCGCCGTCGTAGTCGTCGTAGGTGTCCAGGTCGTACGCCGTGAAGGCGTAGGCGCCGACGTACACGCCCCAGGGGGCCTTGCCCTGGTAGTAGCCGGGCACGAAGATCCACTTGTCGTAGACGTCGTCCTTGCCGTTCGCGAAGACGCAGTGGCCCGCGGTGGCGACCAGGTTGCGGTTTCTGGACTGGATGGACGTCGCCGAGCACCAGCGGTAGTTGCCGGCCTTGTCGAGGAAGAACACCTTGCCGATGGTCTTGGGCAGGTTGACGTTCTTGGACACCGTCGCCTTGGCGGTGGTGCTCGGGCCGGTCATGCCCGGCTTGCCGTCAGTGGCGCCGTTGCTGCCGGCCGACACCAGCTTGGAGACTTTCTTGACGTCCAGGTTGTACTGGGTGGCCTTGCGTAGGGCGGCTCCGTTGGAGTCGAGCCAGAAGTAGGCGTCGCCGTACGCGTCGGCCGGCTTCGGCTGGAGATTATCGGTGGCCCAGCTCGGTGCGGCGGTGGCTGGGACGGCGAGGGCAGCGGCACTCAGGCAGGCGGCGGCTAGGGGGACGAGCAGGCGCTTCACGGGAGGCTCCACAGTTGTCAAAAAGGGTGTAAGGACACTATCGACCCTTTAGTCCCTCTGGTAAGGGTGGTTGCCAGATTTCTCAGCAAAAAGGCCGAAGGGCCCGGCAGGATGCCGAGCCCTTCGGTATTGCTAGAGAACGACGAACAAGTCTTCGTTCCGATCCGCAGCGAACTACGGGATGAGCTTGCCGCTCCACGAGGCCGCAGCGGCCTTGTAGATGACGTTGGTCTCACCGTCGAAGTAAGCCGAGGTGATCGTGTCGTAGCGCTTGTTGCCGTCGGTGTCCGCGATGAGGCTGGTGACACCGTTGACGTAGCCGAGACGCTTGGCGTTGCTGTACTTGTACAGCCAGGGGCCACCGTCGTAGCCAGCGGTAACGGTGCACTTCAGCGACACCTGCTCCTCGACCTTCTTCGAGGGGATGAGCAGGGCCTTCTTCGCGGTCTTGCCGTAGCACCACTTCGGCGTCACACCGGTGAACGGCTTGTTGCCGTCCAGGTGCGGGCCGTAGGGGTAGCCGAAGGTACGGACGTAGCCACCAGCAGGCTGGTTCCAGGCGAAGCCCTGGCCGCCAACGTTGTCGCCGAGGCGACCAACGCTCTTGACCTCGTGGACGACGATGTACGGCTCGAGACGGATGTAACGCTCGACGCTGCCCTTCTTGTACCACTTCTGGACGTAGAAGTGCGTGATCGTCCAGTTGCCGCGGGCGTCCTGGACGACCGTGGCCGGGTACTTCGCCGCGTCCTTCGCCTGGTCCGCCTTGTAGGTGGCGGCCTCGGCGTCGGTCACGATCTCGGTGACGGGCTCACCGAACTTCTTGCCGTTCCCCTGGCCGACACCAGCGTCCTTGTAGGTGCCCTCGGAAACCTCGACACGGTCCACGACTGCGCCGGGGTAGTCCGGACCAGTGGCCTCGTCGGCCTTGCCCGGGTCCACGTCGTAGTAGTTCGTGGTCTTGGGGTCGAGCCTGCCCTTGTCGTACTCGTCCTTGGAGACGGTGACGTCCTTGACGAACTTCTCGCCCTGGTACGCCTTGTACGAGTTCCAGTCCACCAGCTTGGGCTTGTTCAGCGTGCCGCCGATGCCGTCGTAGACGGTGACGAAGGCGTAGTCGCGGTCGAAGTCCTCGTAGACGTCGAAGTCGTAGTGGGTGAAGGCCTGCTTACCCACGTACACGCCCCAAGGAGCCTTGCCCTGGTAGTAACCGGGGACGAAGACCCAGCGGGACACGACCTCGTCGTTGCCGGCGATGTCGTACACGCAGTGACCGGCCGTGGCGACCAGGTTGCGGTACTGCGACTGGATCGAGGTGCCGGAGCACCAGTAGAGCTTGCCGTCACGGCCCTCGAAGAAAACCTTACCGATGGTCTTCGGCAGGTTCACGTTCTGAACCTTGACAGCCGCCTTCTTCTCCTCGCCGATGGGGGCGGTCGAACCCGGCTTGGTGTCCGAGGAATAGCCACCACCGGAGGAGATCTTCTGAACCTCGAGCGCGTCGGGGTTGAAGGCAACGGCGCTCTTGAGCGCCGCGTAGTTGGACTTGGTCCAGAAGTCCAGGGTCTCGGCCGCCTTCTGCTGGCTCGCCAGCACGTCGGTCGAGATGGTGTCGTCAGCCTGAGCCGTGGTGGCCAGGCCGGCGGCCAGGAGGCCAGTGGCCAGAATGGCGCCACCGGCGGGGAGGAGGATGCGCTTCACGGTAACTCCTTGCGCTGTCGTGGAACGCCTCTTGCGTCCCATGCGTCAGTAAAGGGATAGCCAGGAACATACAGTGTGGATCTTGCTCGCGGGTAGCCGCTTTGACAGGAAAAGAGGCGACAAGACGGGCGTGACCGTTCTGTGATGTTTAAACGGCTGATGCGCAGGAGTCGAGGAAAGCTCGCTTCGGGACCGTTTGCCCTGATCAACATAAGAGAGTTGTCAGTGCGGTTCGCGGGGTCCGCGTGTCCCTTCGATCGCGGTCGAAAAGACGGTGTGATGCAGATCACATTGGATTGATGGCACCGTCTGGGCGTCCCATGCGTCCAACCGCCCTTCACTTTCGGCGGGAACGCAGAAGGGCCCGGCAGGATGCCGGGCCCTTCTGAGGAAACGGTTATACGAACGGTCTAAGACCGGTCGCTGTCCGTCACCTTAGACAATCTTGCCGGACCACGAGGCCGCAGCGGACTTGTAGACCACGTTGGTCTCACCGTCGAAGTACGGCGAGGAGATGTAGTCCACGCGACCGTTGCCGTCCTGGTCGTTGAAGGTGCTCACGACACCGTTCAGGTAACCGAGACGCTTGGAGTTGCTGTACTTGTACAGCCACGGGCCACCGTCGGCACCCTCGGTGAAGGCGCACTTGAGGGCCACGTGCTCCTCGATCTTCTTGGCAGCCGAACCGACCAGCTTCTTCGTGGTGTTGCCGTAGCACCACTTCGGAGTCACGCCGGTGTAGTTCTTGTTGCCGTCGGGGTGCGCGGCGGCCGGGTAGCCGAACACGCGGACGGGCTTGCCGGTGGGCTGGTTCCAGGCGAAGCCCTGACCGCCGACGTTGTCACCGAGACGGCCCGCGTCCTTGGCGAAGCCCTCGACGATGAAGAAGACGGTCTTGTAGTACTTGGCCTCCGAGCCCGCCTTGTACCACTGCTGGACGTAGTAGTGCGTGATCGTCCAGTTGCCGCGCTCGTCCTTGACGACCTTGGCGGGGTACTTGTCGGTGGGCTTGTCGCCCTGCTTCTCCTTGTAGGCAGCGGCCTCGGCGTCGGTGACGATCTCGGTGACAGGCTCACCGAACTTGAAACCGTTGCCCTTGCCGACCTTGGCGTCGTTGTAGACGCCCTCGGTGGTCTCGACCTTGCCCACCGCGGCACCGGGGTAGTCGGGACCGGTCGCCTCAGGCGCCGTGCCCTCCTTGACCCAGTACGCCTCGGTCCTCGTCGGGTCAAGCTGACCCTTCAGGAACTCGTCGCGGCTGATCTCGACGTCCTTGGCGTCCTTGATGCCGGTGTACTTGTCCCAGTCGGCCTTGGAGACCTGCTTGGGAGTGCCGCCACCGAGCTTGACACCGTTGTACACGGTCACGAACGCGTAGTCGCGGTCGTAGTCCTCGTACACGTCGAAGTCGTAGTGGGTGAAGGCCTGCTTACCCACGTAGATGCCCCACGGGGACTTGCCCTGGTAGTAACCGGGGACGAAGACCCACTTGGACAGGACGTCCGAGTTGGTCGCCGTGTCGTACACGCAGTGACCGGCCGTGGCGACCAGGTTGCGGTACTGGGACTGGATCGAAGTGGCGGAGCACCACTTCTTCTCGCCCTTGCTGTTGACGAAGAACACCTTGCCGATGGTCTTCGGCATGTTGACGTTCTGGACCTTGACGGTCGTCTTCTTTTCCTGGCCGATCGGAGCCGTCGAGCCGGGCTTGGTGTCGGCGCTGTAGCCGCCCTTGCTCTGCAGCTTCGCGACGTCGCCCTTGTCCCAGACGTTCGACTCCTTGGCGGCCCGGAGGGCAGCGCCGTTGTTGTCGGCCCAGAACTCTGCAATGGCCTTGGCGTTCGCCGCACTCGTCGCCATCGGGTCAGATGCGACGTCACTTTCGGCCTGGGCGGTGCCGGCCAGGCCGGCGGCCAGAAGGCCGGTAGCCACGATGGCACCACCGGCGGGGATGAGGATGCGCTTCAAGGGAACTGCTCCTTGCTCTGTCGTGGGTCGCAACATGCGTCCCATGCGTCAGTAAAGGGATAGCAAGGAACATAGCGTGGTGATCTCCGCAGGTGGAACCCGCTTCGGACGATCCGGTAGGCGCCCCTACCGCCGTTACCGTGCTGTTATCTGTCAGAGATCTTTGCGCGTGGTGATTGGATAGTTACGTTTTCGCAGGGTATGGAGGGGTTATTACTGATGGGACTGGAGTGTCGTTAGTCAACCGCCACACTCTGTAGTCGGCTAAACGTGACTTAGATCACAGGAACCGGATTGGCGCCTAATCCGTCTAACTCGCTCCAATCCTCACAGGTGATCTTCAGGTTCGGGTTATAGGGGCCAAAAAGAAGCCGCCCTCGCCGGGAGGAGGGGCGGCGAGGACGGCTGTTGAGCGCCAGGCGTGGGGTCGTAGGGGAGACACCCCCGCGCCTGGCCTATTTGGACTGGGACGCCCTTGAGCGCCTCAGTGTGCGTGATGGCGGGCGAGGAGCTGGAGGGGTGCTCCTCGGCCGTCGGAGGAAGGGCGAACGGGTCGGTTCGCCAGGTGTGGCTTAGATGTCCCTCTGCCGGACGACTGCCGCCAGATGGGTGCGCAGGCTCAGCAGCACCGGATCGCGGACGAGGGGTTCGTGTCGCGGGTGATGGGTGGGCACGGGGCGTGGTGGCGGTGCGGTGCCGTCATCGGTGGGCGTGTCGTCCTGGGCGGTCTCGATCGCTCTCAGCAGTCGTCGCCAGGTGCCGTCGGCCGTCCAGTGGCGGTGGTGCCGGTAGATGGTCACCCAGCAGCCGAAGCGCCCGGGCAGATGACGCCATCGCAGACCGGTCCTGGCTTGGTAGAGCGCCCCGTTGATCATCATCCGGTGCTCGTCCCACCGGTCTCCAAGCGTGTCGCCGGGGGGTAGCAGCGATGCCAGCCGTTCCCATTCGGCGTTCGTCAGATCGCCACGATGCATGTGCCCATCGTGACAAGGTAAACACTCTGTGTCAGCAGATCCAAAAAAGATCTTCGTCTTCGGAAGTGTCCCGACAAAAGATGAGGCGAGGGCCTCGGAATGCCGAGACCCTCGCCTTTCCCCTGGAAGGGCTTACTTGTACAGCTCGCCGTTCGGGCCGACGATCTTGCCGGACCACACGTTCTTGGCCGCGTTGTAGACCGCCGCCGTCTCGCCGTCGAAGTACGGCGAGGTGATGTAGTCGACGCGGTCGTTACCGTCCTGGTCGGCGAAGGTGCTCGTCACACCGTTCACGTAACCGAGGCGCTTGCCGTTGCTGTAGTTCTGGAGCCAGGGGCCGCCGTCGTAACCGGGGGTCACGGCGCACTTGAGGCCGATGTGCTCCTCGATCTTGAGCCAGGGGGCGCCGACCGCCTTGGCGGTGGTCGTGCCGTAGCAGTTCTTCGGCGTGACGCCGCTGTACGGCTTGTTGCCGTCCGGGTGCGGAGCGGCCGGGTAGCCGAAGGCGCGGACCGGCTTGCCGGTGGGCTGGTTCCAGGAGAAGCCCTGGCCGCCGACGTTGTCGCCGAGGCGACCGGCGTCCTTGGACAGCAGGATGTAGTAGTGGCCGCCCCACGCGCGCTTCGGACCGGTGAAGCCCTGGTAGTCCTTGCGGTCCACCTGCTTCACGCCGTTGAACTGGATGCCGTTGTAGACGGTCACGAACGCGTAGTCGCGGTCGTAGTCCTCGTACGTGTCGAAGTCGTAGTGGGTGAAGGCCTGCTTGCCCACGTAGATGCCCCAGGGGGTCTTGCCCTGGTAGTAGCCCGGGACGAAGACCCAGTTGTCGAGGAGGGCCTTGTCGCTGTCCGTGTCGTAGACGCAGTGGCCGGCCGTGGAGACCAGGTTGCGGTAGTTCGACTGGATGGAGGTGGCCGAGCACCAGCGGAACTTGCCGGAGCCGTCGACGAAGAAGACCTTGCCGATGGTCTTGGGGATGTTCACGTTCTGGGCCTTGCCGGTCGACTTCGTCTCACCGGTCGGCGCCGTGGTGCCGGGCTTGCCGTCGGGGCTGTAGCCACCCTTGGAGACGACCTTCCGGACTTCCTTCGCGTCCCAGGTGTACTGGGTCGCCTGGCGAAGCGCGGCCCCGTTCGAGGCGAGCCAGAAGGAGGCGACGGAGGCGGCCTCGGAGGTGTTGTTGGCCATCGGGTCGTTGGAAACGTCGCCGTCGGCCTGGGCCGTACCGGTCAGACCTACGGCAAGCAGGCCGGTCGCGAGGACGGCACCGCCGACGGGCAGAAGGATTCGCTTCAAGGTAACTCCAGGTTGCGCTGACATGAGGCGCCTGGTGCACCCCCATAACTCAGCAAACGGACAGCCCGGAACTTACCGGTTTGACAATGCCTATGTGAATTTCGGGTAGATCATGTCAGCGTTCCAACAGGGCGTCGTGACCTTGCTGAGACAAAGGATGCGCTGATCACCACCAGTGACCGGACGGTTGCAGTGATTTAGGTCACATTTGGCGGAGTGGTCTGCGCGGCGGCGCGTCGGTAGACCGCTCCGGCGGTGGTGTCGAAGTACGGGGACGACACCGCGTCGTACCAGCCCTTCGCGTCTCTGTTCCAGGTCAGGCTGTTGACGCCGTTGAGGTAGCCGGTCCAGCGGTCCTTGTTGAAGCCGATCAGCCATGGACCGCCGCTCGCGCCCGGGCTGAAGTCGCAGTTGAGCAGCTGCACGCCCTTCTGCAGGTCGAGGCTGACGGCGGAGGTCCAGCGGGTGGGGCCTTCCTTGCACATCTCCAGGCGCTTGCCGTCGAACGGGCGGGTGCCGTCGGGCTGCGCGCCCGCCGGGTAGCCGAACGCGGCCACCGTGTACGTGGTCGGCTTCTTGTTCAGCTCGATGCCCTGGCCGCCCACGTTGTCCTGGAGCCGGCCCACGTCCTTCATGACGTAGCGGCCGTCCTTGGCCTCCCACTTGAAGCCGCGGTGCACGGTCACGAACGCGTAGTCGAAGTCGTAGTCGCCCTTGCCCGACCAGTCCTCGTGCATGCTGATCGAGGAGCCCACGTAGATGCCGTCGGGCGTCTCGCCGTTGGGCCCGGGGTTGGGGACGAAGATCCAGTAGTCGGCCGCCTTGGCCTGCCGCGAGTCGTACGCGCAGTGCCCGGCCGTCGCGACGACGCTGCGGTTCCTGGCGGCGACCGCACTGGCGGAGCACCAGTACTCCTTGTCCCCGAACCGGAAGAAGACCTTGCCCATGGTCCTGGCGACCGAGCCCTTGCGCGGCAGCACGGGCGACACGGCCTGTGCGGCGACGGCCCGCGTGACGGTGGTCGCGGCCTGCGTGGCGGGGTTGGAGGCCTGCGCGGAGGCCGAGGGCGCCGGGGTGGCGGCCTGCGTGCCGGGTGTCGCGGGGCTGTAGCTGTCGGCCTGCTTGAGCTGGTCGGGTGTCCAGTAGTCGGCGACCCGCTTGACGTCCACCGCGGTCCTGGCCAGCGAGACGGCGAAGACCTTGCTGTCGAGCACGGCGTTGCCGTCGAGCGCGGCGTTCGCGATCCCCGTGAAGGCGGGCGCCATCAGCAGCGCGCTGCTGAGCGCAGCCGCCACCAAGTGCCTGGCCCGGGGGATCATGAATTAGCCTTTCTTGGGGTCGTAAGGGTGGATTTTTCCAGATGTACTGGTGGTATTGCAGCCAGGATAGAGATTCGTTACCTGATCAAGAGTGCTCTGTGCACTATAAGGACACCGTCAGACAGATCTCTAAATGATCATTGGTAAGGGGCGTTTCCGCAGGTCGGAGTGGGTGTAGGCGCTTGTTGAATTCCACTCATTCCGCGCCCGTTCCAGTGATGTACGCCTCAGTGGAAGACCCCGGTTCCCAGGGGAACCGGGGCCTCGGAAGCCACCTCGATCAGCGGAAGTTGCCGGTCCAGCGGTTGGCAGCGGCCTTGTAGACCTTGTACGTGTCGGTGTTGAAGTACGGGGACGAGATGTAGTCGTAGCGGTCGTTGGCGTCGGTGTCCCACGCGACGCTGTTGACGCCGACCAGGTAGCCGGTGCGCGACGCGCTCTTGTAGTTGTAGATGAACGGCCCGCCGCTCGCGCCGGCGGTGAAGGAGCACTTGAAGCCGATGTGCTCCTGCAGGTTGTACTTCCTGGCCTCGGGCATCGGCCGGGTCTTGCCGAAGCAGAACTTCATCGTGCGGCCGGTGTACGGCTTGTCGCCGTCGGGGTGCTCGCCCGCCGGGTACCCGAACGAGAACACGTCCAGCTTCGTGCTCCTGTTCCAGGTGAAGCCCTGGCCGCCGACGTTGTCACCGAGGCGGCCGACGTTCTTGACCGTCCACTGCCAGCGGTTGCCGACCTTCTCCCAGTTGACCTTGATGCCGTTGTAGACGTTGACGAACGCGTAGTCGAAGTCGTAATCCTCCTTCACCACGAAGTCGTCGTGCGCGTTGAACGTCTTGGCGGCGTAAATGCCGTAGGGCGCCTTGCCCTCCCAGACATTGTTGCCGTCCCAGTACGACGGAATGAAGATCCAGTTGTCGTAGAAGGTGTTCTTGCTGGTGTCGTAGACGCAGTGGGCCGAGGTCGCCACGAGGTTGCGGTACTTGCCCTGGACCGAGCTGGCCGAGCAGTAGCGCCAGCTCCTCGGGTCGCGCGGGTCGGCCTTGGGCAGCGTGAAGAACACGCGGCCGACCGTGTTGGGCAGATTGACGTGCTTGCTCTTCTTGGCCTTCGTCTTCTCCTCACCGATCGGCGGGACGGATCCCGGAGGGCCGTCAGGTGCGTCGTTGCTGCCCTTGACGCCCTTGGAGGTCAGGCCGAGGCCGTCGTCGTAGTCGGTGGCCAGCTTGACGCGGTCGGGGGTCCAGAACTGGACCGCCTGCTCGGCGGGGGTGGCGGAGTTCTGGGACACGACGTCGGAGGGTGCTTGGGCGTTGGCCGGGGTGCCGCCGACCATGCCCGCGGCCAGCCCGACGGCCATCAGGCCGGCGAGCGGGAACGCGATGCGCCTTGCTCGGGAAAACATGGAGCTCCTTTCGGCTTTCGGCGGCCCAGAGCGGGGTACTGCGCCCCGGTGGGCCAGGAAAACGATCGGAACGCTAATGAATGGCGCAAGGGGCTGGCCATGAAACGACGCGAAAAAGCATGGCCCGGTTCCATTCCGTTATAGAAATAGCGAAACCGCATGTATTCGTAATTGGCATCCCCGCAGGTCGCGCCGCCCGTTTTTTGTCTTGCGCAACAGCGGTAACAGGCATTATCAAATGCCACTTCTTATCAACCGAATCTTGTTCTGGTTAGATGGATTCATGGATCCTCGCACCCCCTGCCTCATCGGCATCGCACAACGCACCATTCGCGAGCAGCCCGGCCCGGAACCGCTCGATCTGTGGGAGGAGACGGCGCGCGCGGCCGCCGAGGACGCCCGGCTCCCCGTCGAACGGTTGGACTCGATCCAGATCGTCCACACCGACTCGTGGCAGTACGACTCGCCGGTCGGCCGCCTCGCCGAGCGCCTCGGGGCGACGCCGCGACACCGTGCGTACTCCAAGGTCAGCGGTACGGCCCCGCAGTTGCTCATCGGCGAGGCGGCGGCCAGGATCGCGGCGGGCGACCTCGACTCCGCGCTGGTCACGGGGGCCGAGGCGCTGGCGACGCGCCGGGCGTACCGGCGGGCGGGCGAGCACGTCCCGTGGAGCCACGCCGCCGTGCCCAAGCCCCCGTACGGATGGGAGCGCCCGCCGCATCCGTACGCGCTGGCCCACGGGCTTTTCATGCCGGTGCACACCTACGCGATCATGGAGACGGCGCGGCGGGCGGCGTCCGGGCTCACGATCGCGGAGGAGATGCGCGACAGGGGTCGCCTGATGGCGCCCATGACCGAGGTGGCCGCCGCGAACCCGTACGCCTGGCGCCGGACCGTCCGCACCCCCGACGACCTCGCGAAGGGCGACCGCTTCGTCGGCTGGCCCTACACCAGGGACACGGTGGCCGTGCTGGAGGTGGACCAGGCGGCGGCCGTCATCCTGGCCAGCTCGCGGCTGGCCGACCGGCTCGGGGTGCCGGCCGAGGGACGGGTCTACCTGCGCGGGTGGGCGTACGGGGAGGACACCTGGGAGGTGGCCGCGCGGCCCGAACTCGGCTCTTCCCGGGCCATCGCGCACGTGGCGGAGGCCGCCTTCCGGCGGTCCGGGCTCGGGCTCGGCGACATGCACGCGCTCGACCTGTACAGCTGTTTCGCGGTGGCGCTGCGGCAGGCGTGCGACGCGATCGGGCTCGATCCCCTGGACCGGCGCGGGCTCACGGTCACCGGCGGGCTGCCGTACGCGGGCGGGCCGGCCAGCGACTACGTCCTGCACTCCACGGCGACCATGGCGGGGCTGCTGCGGGCCCAGTCCGGGCACGGGCTGGTGAGCGGGGTGGGGATGCATCTGACCAAGCACACATATGCGGTGTGGTCCACCGAGCCGGGAGGGCGGCTGGGCCGTGCCGCGCCGGTGTTCGTGGCCGAGGAGGTGCCTCTGGTGGGGGCCTGTGCGGGGGAGGGGGTGGTGGCGGGGTACACGGTGGCGCACGGACGCGACGGCGCGGCCGAGAGGGGGGTGCTGGTGGTGGAGGTGCCGGGCGGGCGGGCCTACGCGGTGGTGGAGGAGGCCGGGCTGCTGGCGGACGCGGAGTCGCGGGAGCTGGTGGGGCAGGTGGTGCGGGTGTCTTCTGACGGGAAGGTCAACGTGGCGGCGTGGTGACTCAAAGTTGCTGCAAAGATTGTGACTGCACGACTACTATCTGGAGTTGACATTTTGATGTCAGCGGCGGACGCTGGAGTCATGCGGAGGACAACTGTGCGCATCGACGAGACGCTCCTCAACGAGGCGAAGGCGTACGCGGCACGTAACGGACGCAGTCTCAACTCAGTGATGGAGGATGCCTTGAGGCAGATGCTCAACCGCTCCACCGAGGTGGCCGAACGGCCGCGGGTGGAGCTGATCACCTCTGGAAGCCGGCTCAAGCCCGGGATCGAGCTCACACCGGAGCTCATCTACAGCCTGATCGAGCAGGACGACATCGAGCGCTACCTGAGGGTGCAGGCCGATGCTGCTCAGTGACATCAACGTCCTCGTCAACGCCTTCCGCAGGGAGGCCCCCGCGCACGTGGTCTGCCACAAACTGGTCGACGAGCTGATCAACGGCGACTCCGCCTATGCGGTCACCGACTACGTGATCAACGGGGTCATCCGTGTCCTGAGCGTCGATGCGCTCTACGCCGTCGCTCCGACGATGGAGCAGATCCTCACCTATGTCGGTCAGGTGCGTAACCAGCCGCACGCCGTGGTGGTCAACCCCGGCGGGCGGCACTGGGAGATCTTCACGAGACTCTGCCGTGAGTCGGACGCCCGAAGAAAGCTCATCCCCGACGCCTATCTCGCCGCACTCGCCATCGAGCACGGTTGTGAATTTGTGACCTGCGACAAGGATTTCGCCAGGTTCCAGGGCTTGCGCTGGCGGTCGCCGCTCAACTGAACTGGATGAAAGGGCGCAAGCCCGCACTACTCGGCTAGGAACCGTCGTGGTTGACCGGTTCGATGTCATCGAGGTAGGCGAGCGCGGTCGCCGCCGGTGGGTCGGGCTGGTGGTGGTACTCGCGCTCCTCCTGATCCCCGTCGTCAGCCTGCTCATCAGCCGGGATCCCGAGCCTGCGCCGCCGGCGGGGCCGACCTCCGAGCCCATCAGGTCCCTCACCAAGATAGACAGCGCCCCCAACGCCCTCACCGTCCGGCCCGCGGCCAAGGGCGGTGAGGAGGTCATGGAGGTGGTGTTCCCGCACGGGGTGCGGGCCGAGGTGCGATATCCGGCAGAGCTCGGTCTGGCCGCCATGGGGTCGCGGCCCTACCAGGGAGTCTGGATCGACGGGCAGTATCGGCAGTTGTCCGCCCCGTACAACGGTGAGTTCGAGGTGACCGCGGGTGGCCAGGCGATCAGGAACTACGCGCCCAACGTCACCCTCTGGCCCCGCCGGGCGGGCAGCGGTTACTACGGGCAGGTGCTGCTGTTCACGTTCGGGCGGTGGCGGCTGGCGATGTACGACCGGGGGCAGGGGCTGACGTTCGACCAGCGGGTGGCGCTCGCGCGAGGGCTGAAGGGCAGGGAGACGAAGGACGGCTACCTCGTGCTGTCGGCCAAGTCGCCCGTGCGGCTGGCCAGGCCGGGGGAGACGGCGCAGGGGCAGCCGCTGGGGCCGCAGCTGTGGTTCGGCGGCGGCGCGGGGGAGATGGTCGTGCTGGCGCCCACGCCCGGCTGCAAGAAGAAGGCCGGGATGCCGAGTGTGATCGTGGGGCGCGGGCGGCCGGCCGGCTCGGTGTGCAGGGGCGACGTGCTGGTCGCGGTCACGGGGCCACAGTCGTTCAGGAAGCGGGCCTTGGAAGGGATTCGGATCACGCTGAAGTAGGGTGCGGCCATGTTCGCCGTAACCGCCACACAG
Source organism: Nonomuraea sp. NPDC003201 (assembly GCF_053590415.1). NCBI lineage: Bacteria > Bacillati > Actinomycetota > Actinomycetes > Streptosporangiales > Streptosporangiaceae > Nonomuraea > Nonomuraea sp. NPDC003201. The sequence goes on along the minus strand of NZ_JBSFTC010000016.1, from coordinate 39,108 downwards.
ACCGACCCCGACAACCCACTCGCCGGGCTGACGCTCGGCGAGCGTCCGGAGCCGAAGGTCCCGGACGGATGGACGACCGTCTCCGTGCGCGCGGCCGCGCTCAACCATCACGACCTGTGGACGCTCAAAGGCGTCGGCATCAGGCAGGACCGGCTGCCGATCGTGCTCGGTTGCGACGCCGCGGGCGTGGACGAGGACGGCAACGAGGTCATCGTGCACTCCGTGATCGGCACGGGCGCCGACGAGACGCTCGATCCCAAGCGCACGCTGCTGTCCGAGGTGCACGACGGCACGTTCGCCGAGCGGGTGGCCGTGCCGCGGCGCAACCTCGTGCCCAAGCCGGCCGGGCTCGGCTTCGAGCACGCCGCCTGCCTGCCCACGGCCTGGCTGACCGCGTACCGGATGCTGTTCGACAAGGCCGGGCTCGAGCCCGGCTCCACCGTGCTGGTGCAGGGCGCGGGCGGCGGCGTCGCCACCGCGCTGATCGCGCTCGGCCGGGCCGGCGGCTACCGGGTGTGGGCCACCAGCCGCTCCGAGGAGAAGCGCGCGCGTGCCCTCGAACTCGGCGCCGACCAGGTGTTCGAGCCGGGCGCGCGGCTGCCCGAGCGGGTGGACGCGGTCATGGAGACCGTCGGTCAGGCCACCTGGGACCATTCGCTCAAGTCGCTCAAGCCGGGCGGGCGCATCGTCGTCAGCGGCGCCACCAGCGGCGCGGTCCCGCCCGCCGACCTGAACCGGGTCTTCTTCCTGCAGCTGTCCGTCGTCGGCTCAACGATGGGCACGCGGGAACAGCTCGGCCGGCTGGCGGTCTTCCTGGAGCAGACCGGGGTACGGCCCGTCGTCGACAGGGTGCTGCCGCTGGCGGAGGCGCGGGACGGGTTCGCGGCCATGGCCGAAGGGGACATCTTCGGAAAGATCGTCTTCACCGTCTGAATAAGTAAAGGGTTACTTCCCGGCTTTCCGGGTGATACAAGCATGAGTGGGCTTGTCTCACCCGGGAGGCCGTGATGATGGAGGTTCAGCCCTTCGGTCCAGGTTCGATGCACTGGGACACCACCGGCGAATACCGCAACCTGCTCGTCGCCGGGAGCGCGCTGGTCATGCAGACGATGCACCCGGCCGTCGGTGCGGCCGTCGCCGAGCACTCCACGTACAAGGACGACCCGTGGGGGCGGCTCACCCGCACGCTCGTCTCGATCCAGAAATGGGTGTACGGCGGCGCGGACGGTCCGGCGGAGGGCGCGCGGCTCAGGAGGCTGCACCGGCAGATCAGCGGGGTGGACGAGCTCGGCAGGCCCTACCACGCGCTGAACGGCGAGGCGTGGGCGTGGGTGCACCTGTCGCTGTTCGAGCGCTTCGTCGTGCTCAACCGCTGTTTCGGCACCCCGTTCACCGTCGCGCAGGAGCGGCGGCTCTACGCCGAGTCGCGGCAGCTCGGCGCGATCCTGCGGGTGCCGGAGCGGGAGATGCCCGCGGACCTGGAGGCGTTCTGGCGGTACTTCGACGCGATGGTGGCCGACCGGCTGGAGGCGCACCCGACGGCGCTCGACGTGCTGTCAACCCTGCGCGGCACGCCGGCGCCGCCCGGGCTGCCGAGGCCGCTGCGGCGGCTGTGGACGCCTGTGGGGGTGGGATCGGGGGAGTTCAACTATTTCGTGACGGTCGGTACGTTGCCGCCCGCCATCCGGCGGAAGCTGGGGCTGCCGTGGACGGCGCGGGAGGAGCGGCGGTTGCGGCACCTCGGGCACGCGGTGGCGGCGTTGACGCCGCGCCTGCCCGAACGCCTGAGGTACATGCCCATCGCCTACCGCGCCCGCAAGGCCGCCCGCGGCGCGCGCCGCCTGGAAGGGCACCTCCGGTCGGCATAATGGGAGGTCAGCCTTCGAGGATGTCGCGGACGCGGCGGCGGGTCTCGTCGAGCGCCGTACGCAGCTCCGCCAGCTTCTCCGGCGTCAGCCGGGCCTCGGACGCCTCCTGGCGGGCCTCGGCGATGAAGTCGGCCAGCAGCTCGCCCAGCTCCGCGTCGAGGTCGGCACGGCTCTTCGGCGAGCCGCCCAGCGTGGCCCAGACCTCGGACCAGATCCTGCGCCACTCCCCGCTGAGCCGCTCGCCCTCGTCCTGCCAGTGGGTGGCGTGCTCCATCCACTGCCGCTTCTGCTGGTCCTTGAGCCGCCTGAAGTCCGCCTTCTGCTGCTCCTTGAGCCGCCGGGTGTCGTCCCGGGCTCCCGTGCGAACGTCCTTGGCCATCCGCGTGAGCTCGTCGCGCAACGACTTGACCGTGTCGCGGACGTCCTCCTTGACCTCGCGGGCGATGTCGCGCACGGAGGCGGAGATCTCCTGCTCCAGGTCGTCGAGCTCGTCGAGCCGGGCGTTCAGCTCCTCGCGGCCCTTGTCGGTGATCGAGAACACCTTCTTGCCCTCGACCACCTCGTGCGTCACCAGGCCCTCCTCCTCCAGGCGGGCCAGGCGCGGGTAGATCGTGCCGGGAGAGGGCGAGTAGACGCCGAGGAAGCGGTCCTGGAGCAGCCTGATGACCTCGTAGCCGTGACGCGGGCTCTCTTCCAGCAGCTTGAGCAGGTACAGCCGGAGCCGGCCGTGACCGAAGACAGGGCTCATTCCTTCTCCCCCTTGAGCAGCGCGACCTCGCCGGAGACCGTGATCGCCGACAGCGACGCCATGCCGCCGCCCAGCCTGCCCGACATCGACTTCGTGCCGGGGCCGTTCGAGTTGAACAGTTCGTGGAACGTGCTGACCAGCCTGCCGGAGGTGGATCGCACGTTGACGTCCGCCTCCACGTTTTCCGGCAGCCTGACAAGGATGTCACCGGAAACGCTGTTGAGCGTCACATGGCCGGTCGGCCGAAGCGACAGATCCGCCGTGATGCGGCCGGAGACGGTGTTCGCCTTGAGCCGGCGCGGGGTGCCGTCGGCCACGGTCAGGTCGCCCGAGACGCTCTTGAACGCCAGGTCGCCGTCCATCGCCCGGCTCTCCACGGGGCCCGAGACGGTCGTCGCGTTCACGTCGCCGCTGACGCCGTCGAGCACGATCTCCGCGGACACGCTCCTGACCTGCGTCATCCTCTCGAACCCGGCCACCACGGCGGGCGCGGAGACCACTCCGGCGTTGACGGTGCAGTGCTTGGGAACAGTGATCGTCAGGACCGTCCTGCGCCGGTCGCGCCGGAGCCAGCCGAGCAGGCCGTCCCAGGTGAGGTCCTTGTAGGTGATGGAGAGCTCCTTGGCGTCCTCGTCGTACGTGACCAGCAGCGGGGATGCCGACTCGATCTCGGACACCTCGACTGTGGGCGGGCCGTCGCTGGCCAGCACGGCCAGGCGGCCGGCGACGATGCGCACGTCGAGCGCTTCCACTTGGCCGAACGTCAGCTGTTCTGGGCCCTCGATCGTCCACTGCTGCATGTTCCCCCGCCCTTCTGGCGACATGTTCTCCCTACGTAACACGATATGTCGCGTTCTCGGGAAACTCAAGATGTATCGCGTTGGCGCGTCGAGGTGTCGTCCCTTGGGGGGAGGGGCGGGCTCGGGGGTGGCCCCCTTGCCGCCGTGGCTGGGAAGGGGGCGCGGTGGGATGGGTCAGTCGTCCTCGTCGTCGTCGAGCCGTGCCAGCCAGGTGGCCAGCCGCTCGATCGGGATCTCGAACTCCGGGTTGAGGTCGACGAACTCGCGCAGCCGCTCGCCGAGCCAGAGCAGGCTGACCTCCTCCTCGCCCCGCCGCTCGACCAGTTCCTCGATCCCCCGATCGGTGAAGTACATCTTTCTCAAGTCCTCCTGAAACGGCAGTGAGCCCCCAGCCGGGGCCGGGGGCTCACTCTGGTGTTGGATCAGCCGAACAGCTCGTGGAGGATCTCCTCGAGCTCGGTGTCGTGCGAGTTGTGCGAGCCCGTCGCCGGCGAGCTGTTGGGACGGCGCGAGACGCGCCGCAGCGGGCGGCCGCCCAGCGTCTCCGGGTCCTCGGCCAGCTTGAGCGCCAGGTACGGCCACGGCCCCATGTTGACCGGCTCGTCCTGCGCCCAGATCAGCTCCGCCTGCGACCCGTAGCGGGACAGCTCGGCCGCCAGCTCCTCACCCGGGAACGGGTAGAGGCGCTCGAGCCGGACGATCGCGACGTCGTTGCGGCCCTTCTTGTCGCGCTCCGCCGCCAGGTCGTAGTAGAGCTTGCCGGACGTGAGCACGACCCTGGTGACCTTGGCCGCGTCCGCGGTCGTGTCGCCCAGGACCGGCTGGAAGGTGCCCGTGGTGAAGTCGGACGCCTTGGACGTGGCCGCCTTGTGGCGCAGCAGCGACTTCGGCGTGAAGACCACCATCGGCTTGTGCCGCTGCGACTCCACCTGCCAGCGCAGGAGGTGGAAGTAGTTGGCCGGGGTCGAGGGCTGCGCGACCGTCATGTTGTCGAGCGCGCAGACCTGCAGGAACCGCTCGATGCGGGCCGAGGAGTGGTCGGGGCCCTGGCCCTCGAAGCCGTGCGGCAGCAGCAGCACGACGGAGGACTTCTGGCCCCACTTCTGCTCGCCCGACGAGATGAACTCGTCGATGATCGTCTGGGCGCCGTTGACGAAGTCGCCGAACTGCGCCTCCCAGGCGACCAGGGCGTCCGGGCGGACGACGCTGTAGCCGTACTCGAAGCCGAGCGCCGCGAACTCGCTGAGCAGCGAGTCGTAGATGTAGAACTTCGTGGTGCCCTGGTTGAAGGTCTTGAGCGGCGTGTGGTCGGCGCCGGTCATCCGGTCCACCAGGACGGCGTGGCGCTGCGTGAACGTGCCGCGGCGCGAGTCCTGGCCGACCAGGCGCACCGGGTGGCCGTCGATCAGCAGCGAGCCGTAGGCGAGCGTCTCGCCCATCGCCCAGTCGATCGTGTCCGTCTCGACCATCTGGCCGCGGCGCTGCAGCACCGGCGCCAGGCGCGGGTGCGGCGTGAAGCCCTCGGGCAGGTTGAGCTGGGTGTCGACGATGCGCTTGAGCGTCTCGTCGCTGATCGCGGTGTCCGTGTCGGCGTGCGACCACTTGACGACCTCGGTCGGCGGCACCCGCATCGCGGCGGCCTCGGCCGGCTTCTTCGCCGCCTCGCGGGTCTCGGTGAACGCCTGCTCCAGCTTGGCCTGGTAGTCGCGCAGCGCCTGCTCGGCCTCCTCGACCGTGATGTCGCCCCGGCCGATCAGCGCCTCGGTGTAGAGCTTGCGGGTCGAGCGCTTGGCGTCGATCAGGTCGTACATCAGCGGCTGGGTGAAGGCGGGGTTGTCGCCCTCGTTGTGGCCGCGGCGGCGGTAGCAGATGAGGTCGATGACGACGTCCTTGCGGAACGCCTGGCGGTATTCGTAGGCCAGCTGGCCCACGCGCACCACGGCCTCGGGGTCGTCGCCGTTGACGTGGAAGATCGGGGCCTGGATCATCCGGGCCACGTCGGTCGCGTAGACCGAGGACCGGGACGAGGCGGGCGAGGTGGTGAAGCCCACCTGGTTGTTGACCACCACGTGCACGGTGCCGCCGGTGCGGTAGCCGCGCAGCTGCGACAGGTTGAGCGTCTCGGCCACGACGCCCTGGCCGGCGAAGGCCGCGTCGCCGTGGATGAGCACGGGCAGGACGGTGAAGCCCTCCTCGCCGCGCTCCAGGAGGTCCTGCTTGGCACGGACGACACCCTCGAGCACCGGGTCGACCGCCTCCAGGTGGGAGGGGTTGGCGACCACGGAGGAGGTGATGGTCTTGCCGCTCGGCGAGGTGAACGTGCCCGTCGCGCCGAGGTGGTACTTCACGTCGCCGGAGCCGTGCGCCGTGCGCGGGTCGATGTTGCCCTCGAACTCGCCGAAGATCTGCGCGTACGACTTGCCCACGATGTTGGCCAGCACGTTGAGGCGGCCGCGGTGGGCCATGCCGATGACGACCTCGTCGAGGCCCTCGTCGGCGGCGTCGCTGATCACCGAGTCGAGCAGCGGGATCAGGGACTCGCCGCCCTCCAGGGAGAAGCGCTTCTGGCCGACGAACTTCGTCTGCAGGAAGGTCTCGAACGCCTCGGCGGTGTTGAGCCGGGACAGGATGTTGAGCTGCTCGTCACGCTCGGGCGACTTGTGCGGCTTCTCCACCCGTGCCTGGATCCAGGCCCGCTCCTCGGGGTTCTGGATGTGCATGTACTCGATGCCGACCGTGCGGCAGTAGGAGTCGCGCAGCACGCCGAGGATCTCGCGGAGCTTCATCAGCGCGCGGCCGCCGAAACCGCCCGTGGCGAACTCGCGCTCCAGGTCCCACAGCGTCAGCCCGTGGGACTGGATGTCCAGGTCGGGGTGCTTGCGCTGCTTGTACTCGAGCGGGTCGGTCTCGGCCATCAGGTGGCCGCGCACGCGGTAGGCGTGGATCAGCTCGATCACGCGGGCGGACTTCGACACGTCGTCGTCGTGGGAGGCCGAGACGTCCTGGACCCAGCGGACCGGCTCGTACGGGATCCGCAGCGCCTCGAAGATCTCGTCGTAGAAGCCGTCCTCGCCCAGCAGCAGCCGGTGGATCTGGCGCAGGAAGTCGCCCGACTGGGCGCCCTGGATGATCCGGTGGTCGTAGGTGCTGGTGAGCGTCATGACCTTGGAGACGGCCAGGCGCGAGAGCGTGTCGGGCGAGGCGCCCTGGTATTCGGCCGGGTATTCCATCGCGCCGACGCCGATGATCGTGCCCTGACCGGGCATCAGGCGCGGCACGGAGTGGACGGTGCCGATGGTGCCGGGGTTGGTCAGCGAGATCGTCGTGCCGGCGAAGTCGTCGACGCCCAGCTTGCCCGCGCGGGCCTTGCGGACGACATCCTCGTACGCCATCCAGAACTGGCGGAAGTCCATCTCCTCGGCGCCCTTGATCGAGGGCACGAGGAGCTGGCGCTCGCCGTTGCTCTTCTGGACGTCGATCGCCAGACCGAAGCCCACGTGCTCGGGCTTGATCAGCGTCGGCTTGCCGTCGACCTCCGTGTAGGAGTAGTTCATCTCCGGCATGGCCCGCAGGGCCTTGACGATCGCGAAGCCGATCAGGTGGGTGAAGGAGATCTTCCCGCCGCGACCCCGCTTGAGGTGATTGTTGATCACAATGCGGTTGTCGATCAGCAGCTTGGCCGGGATCGCGCGCACGCTGGTGGCCGTCGGGACCGTCAGTGACAGGTCCATGTTGGCGGCCGTGCGGGCGGCGGCGCCGCGCAGCTTGACCTCCTCGGCGCCCTTGGGCACCGGGGTGGCCGGCTGCTTCGGCTTCTCGGCAGCCGGTGGTGCCTTCGGCGGCGCCTGGGGGGGAGCGGGAGCGGTCACGGTGCCGTTCGCCACCTCCCTGACCGGCGCTGCCCGGCCCGTTCCGGAATCAGGGTTGTAGTCAGCGAAGAAGTTCCACCATGCCTTGTCGACAGACTCGGGATCTTGGAGGTACTTCTGGTACAGCTCGTCGACAAGCCACTCGTTCTGACCAAAGCTTGCCAGCGGGTTTGTCCGCGACGACTCTGACGACACGGCGGAAATCGCCCTCTTCCGCAGATCGGCGTTGATGTTAGAGAACCTGTCCAAGGCTACTCGCCCGGACCGGCAGCGCGCGCCGAAGAGCCCGTGCCGCCTCGAACGATCCTCTCAGGACAGTGCAAAGAGGTCACGTCCCCCTAGTCAATCCGGGTGGTGCCGCAATTATTACTCTTTGGTATCAACACCACGACGAGGGGTTTATTTCCCGCTGGACACCAATCTGCTAGCAATCCGTACCCCTGGTGACAACTCGGACAGCAGGTCGGCCAGCTCCTCGCCCGCCTCCTTGAGCTCCTCCAGGGACATCGGCTCGAGGCGCTCGAGGAGGAAGATCGCGTTGGTGGTCTCCTCGGTGAGCCGGGTGCGCGCGACCTGACGCCAGTTCCACCTGCGGCAGGTGACGCCGACGTCGTCGCGCCAGATCACCTCGCCCGGCTCGGGCGTGCCGAGCGCCTCCTCGGACGCCTCGTCGCCGGCCGCCCGCAGCAGCCGGGCCGGGCCCACATAGTGGTCGAGGTCCTCGCCGCCGATCGGCAGCGCGTGCTTCACGCTGATCGAGTTGTACGCGTCCACCGCCTGGTTGATCTCCGGCAGCGGCATCCTGCGGGTCAGGGCGTCGACCGAGGGCCTGGTCCGCTGCGGTTTGGCGCCGAACGCCCGATAGGCGTCCTTCCAGGCGTCGATCTTGTCCGTCTGCACCTCGTACTCGGAGGCCGCCGCCAGCCAGGCCCGGGACCGGTCGTCCGTGGGCCCGTTACGCAGGCCGTGCGCGGTCATGACCAGCACCGCGAAGTCGGGGCGCAGTGCGAAGACGGAGTCGTCCACCCAGATGTCGTCAAGCATTCCCACAGTCTAGAAGCGGCCGAGACCGCAAAAATCTCTTTGCAAAATTAGCTTTGCGGTTTACGGTGAGAGGCATGGAAGAGCAGTACAGGATCAGTGACCCGCGGGTGCTCAAAGCGGTCTCCCACCCGCTGCGCGTGCGCCTGCTCGGCCTGCTGCGCCTGGACGGCCCCGCGACGGCGAGCGAGCTGGGGCGCAAGGCGGGCGAGAGCTCGGGTTCCACCAGCTACCACCTCCGGGAGCTGTTCAAGTACGGCTTCATCGAGGAGGACGACGACCGGCGCGACGGGCGTGAGCGGCGCTGGCGGGCCCGCCACACCTACACCTCGTGGGACGCCGGCGAGCTGTCCGACACGGCCGAGGGCCGCGAGGCGGTCCGGATCATGCACCTGCGGCAGGCCGAGTTCGTCGGGCGGGTGATGGAGGAGTTCGACCTCGACGGCTGGTCGCGCGACTGGGTCGAGGTGGCGGGGATGAGCGACCACATCGTCTCGCTGCCGCCCGCCGGGGTGCGCGAGTTCAACGACAAGGCGGAGGAGCTGCTGCGCGACCTCGCCGCCAAATACGCCGGCGATCCCGAGGCCAGGCAGGTCAACGCCTGGCACGGCGCCGTACCGCGATCGCAGGAGGAGGAGTCGTGACCGCACGCTCGGCCTTACGCCGCTACATGCTCGTCAGTTTCCTGACCTGGCTGCCCCTGGGCCTGATGGCGGCCACCATGGTGCTGCTCATGACCGCGCGGGGGCTCGGCCTGGCGGAGGTGGGGCTGTCGGTGACGGTGTTCTCGGTCGTCACCGCCACCCTGGAGCTGCCGACCGGCGGCCTGGCCGACGTTCTCGGGCGGCGCGTGGTCCTGGCCGTCTCCGCCGCGTTCACCGTGGCCGCGCTCGTGCTGCTCGCCGTCTCCACCACGTTCTGGATGTTCCTGATCAGCGGCGTGCTCAAGGGCGTGGCCAGGGCGCTGTCCAGCGGCCCGGCCACCTCCTGGTACGTCGACACGCTCCACGGGATCGAGGGCCGCGACGCCGACCTCAAACCGGGGCTGGCCAGAGGCGGCGCGATGGAGTCCGTGGCGCTGTGCGTGGGCGTGCTGGCGGGCGGCGGCCTGCCGCTCCTGGTGCCGGCACAGGTGATCTTCCCGCTGGCCGCGCCGCCGCTGGTGGGCGCGACGGCGGCGGCCGTGCTGCTGGTCGTGGTGGTGTTCGCGATGCCGGAGCCAGCGCACGCCCGCAGGTCGCTGGCGGGCGTGCTGCGCGAGGTGCCGGCCACGGTCGGGGCGGGCCTCCGGCTGGCGGCGGGCGCGCCCGTGCTGCGCCGCATGACGGCCGCCGCGGCGGCCTCCGGCGTGGTGCTGATCAGCATCGAGCTGCTCACCCCCGGGCGGCTGGCCGAGCTGGCGGGCACGGCCGAGCGGGGCAGCCTGGCCTACGCCGTGGTCTCGGCCCTCGGGTTCGCGAGCAGCGCGGCGGGCAGCGCGCTCGCACCCCGGGTGGCGCGGCTGGCCGGCGGCTCGGCCGGCGGTGCGATCGCCGGCACTGTGCTCGCCGCTCTGTCCGTCGGGGCGCTCGCCGCGACCGCGGGGCTAAGGGGCCCGGCTGGGCTGGTGAGCGCGGGGCTGGCGTACATGACGCTCTTCGTGGGCCTCTCGGTGGCGGGCCTGCTCTGCCTGGAGATGACCCACAACGCGGTCAGCGCGGCCGAGCGCACCACCGTCACCTCGACCAGTTCGCTGTCGCTGCAGGCGGGCGGGGTCGTGGCCAACCTGACGCTCGGCGCGCTGGCCGGGCAGGCGGGCGTGGCCGTCGCGTGGACCGGCGCCGCGCTGGTGGTGCTGGCCTCGGCCCTGCTGTTCGTACGGATGCCCGCGCCTACAGGCTCCAGTCGATCTCCGGCCCCACGGGCACGATCCCACTCGGGTTGATGTTGGTCTGGGTGATGTAGTAGTGACGCTTGATCTGGTCGAAGACGGTGGTTTCGCGGAAGGCCGGGATCGCGTACAGCCGGCGCGCGTACGCCCACAGCGCCGGATAGTCGACCAGCCGCCGGACCGAGCACTTGAAGTGCCCGTGATAGACGGCGTCGAACCTGGCCAGCGTCGTGTACAGGCGCACGTCGCTGTCGGTGAGGACGTCGAAGAGGTGTTCCGACTCCGCCAGGCGCACCTCGAGGAAGTCCAGCGTGGTGAAGACCCGGGCCACGGCCTCCTCGTACACCTGCTGGTCGCGGGAGAAGCCCGCCTCGTAGACCGCGTTGTTGAGGCCGTGGTAGAGGCGGTCGTTCATGATGTCGATGTCGGGGCGGAGACGTTCCGGATAGAGGTCGGGGGAGGTTCCCCATGACATTTCCAGATCGAGGGTGATCTGCGGGAAGTCGTTGGTGACGATCCGCTTGTCCCTGGTGTCCCAGACGCACGGCACGGTGTAGCGGCCCGTGTAGTCCGGGTCGGTCGCGTGGTAGAGCTCCGACAGATACTCGGGGTCGCCGTCCGGGACGCGCCAGCCCTTCTCGTCGCGGATGGGGTCGACGATCGTGACGTCCAGCACGTCCTCCAGGCCGAGCAGCGCCCGGACGATCAGCACGCGCTGCGCCCAGGGGCAGGCGTAGGAGGCGTAGAGGCGGTAGCGGCCGGGTTCGGGCGGGCCGAGGCGGTCGGTGAAGCGGTTCGGCTGCCGTACGAACCGGCCATCCTCGGAGAGCTCGCGGCGCAGCTTCATGACCCCAGTAGAACATGATTCGGACACAGAACTATATTCGGCATGTGTCGAAATTTGTGGTGACTCCCGCGAGCCAGGCGCAGCGGGAGGCGTGGGTGGGCGGGGCGATCCCCGAGGTCGAGCGGGTGCGTCCGGGGCTGTGGTCGGTCCCGGTGCCGATCCCGATCAACCCCCTGCGGTACGTGCTGGTCTATGTCCTCGAACTCCCCGACGGTGTGGTGATCGTCGACGCCGGGTGGAACACCGACGAGGCGTACGACGCGCTCGTCGCGGGTCTCGGCGTGGCCGGGTACGCGATCACCGACGTCAAGGGCGTGCTCGTCACCCACATCCACCCCGACCACTACGGCCTGGCCGGGCGCATCCGCGAGATGTCCGGGGCCTGGATCGCCCTGCACCCGGCCGACGCCCGCCTGATCCGCGAACGCTACGACGACGAGGTCATCGACTCCCTCGTGGACCGGGAACGCGCGCTGCTGGTCCGCTGCGGCGTGCCGCCGCTGACGCTGGACGAGCTGGCCGGCGCGTCCATGATGATCAGGCACGTGGTCTCGATGGCCAGGCCGGACCGGCTGGTCGAGGACGGCGACGAGCTCGGCCTGCCCGGCTGGGACCTGCGGGCGATCTGGACGCCGGGCCACTCGCCCGGCCACCTGTGCTTCGTCTCGCCCTCGCGCCGGCTGCTGTTCTCCGGCGACCACGTGCTGGCGAAGATCACGCCCATCGTGGCCGTCCACCCCCAGTCGGGTCCGAACCCGCTGGCCGACTACCTCGACGCGCTGGCCGCCGTGCGCAAGCTGGACGTGGAGGAGGTGCTGCCGGCCCACGAGTACCGGTTCCTGGAGCTGGCCGAGCGGGTGGATTACGTGCTGGCGCACCACGACGAGCGGCTGGCGGAGATCGAGCAGGTCGTCGGTTCCCTGGACGGCGTCACGTGCTGGGACGTGGCCACCCGCCTGTCGTGGTCGCGGCCGTGGGAGACGATCCCGCCGTTCATGCGGCGCGCGGCCAACAACGAGACGCTGGCCCACCTGGCGTGGCTGGCGGCCAAGGGGCGGGTACGCAGGGAGCCCGGCGAACCCGAACTGTGGCGCCTGCCCTGACGCGGTCTATCGTAGCTCGTAACAGAATGTTGTTCTCCTGCGTGGGAGGTTCGATGCTTCGGTTCGATGACAGGGTCGCGATCATCACGGGCGCCGGGCACGGTCTTGGCAGGTCGCACGCGCTCCTGCTGGCCGAGCGGGGCGCCAAGGTCGTCGTCAACGACCTCGGCGGCGCGCTCGACGGCACGGGCGCCTCCACGGGGCCCGCCGCCGACGTGGTCGAGCTCATCACGAAGAACGGCGGCCAGGCCATCGCCAACGCCGACAACGTCGCCACGCCGGAGGGCGCCAGGGCCATCGTGCAGGCCGCCGTGGACGCGTTCGGCAAGGTGGACATCGTCGTCAACAACGCGGGCATCCTGCGGGACAAGTCGTTCGGCAAGATGACGGTCGAGGACTTCGACGGGGTGCTGGCCGTCCACGTACGCGGCTCGTACCTGGTCAGCCAGGCCGCGTACCCGCTGATGAAGGCGGCCGGCTACGGCCGCATCGTCAACACCTCCAGCCCGGCGGGCCTGTTCGGCAACTTCGGCCAGGCCAACTACTCCACCGCCAAGATGGGCCTGGTCGGCCTGACCAAGACGCTCGGCATCGAGGGCGCCCGCAACGGCATCAAGGCCAACGCCATCGCGCCCATCGCCTGGACCCGGATGACGGAGGCGCTGCTGCCGGCCGAGTTCGAGGCCAAGTTCACGCCGGAGCGGGTGAGCGCGCTGGTGGCGTACCTCGTGCACGACACGTGCGAGGCGAGCGGCGAGGTGTTCAGCGTGGGCGGCGGCCGGGTGGCGCGGGTGTTCGTGGCGGAGGGGCCGGGCTGGAAGACCGACGACCTCACGCCGGAGGCCGTCGCCGGCAACTGGGAGGCCGTCATGGCCGAGCAGCCCTACGTGCTCACGGCCGCCGACTCGATGAAGGCGATGCTCTAACGCTTGCGGGTCCCCGCCGCCGGGCACTCCACGTCGGCGGCGGGGCTCCGCCATGCGCCCAGCAAGGCGACGTGGAGGACGCGGCGTAACGAGCGAGGCTGCCAGAGGGACTTCTGTCAGAGGGCGACGCCGGCATGGCCGCTCATCGAAGGACCTTGGCCGAAGTACGAAGTCGCGATAGATGCCCAAAAAGCCGGAAAAACCGGGCTTTGTTCGATCTTCGGCGGAAGTCGCCGGAGTTTTGTCGATACTCACTCTTGATTTGCCGCATCGGTGATCTTATTGTCGCGGCATGACCCCCCAGCCGGGCTCTGCCGGAGATGTGCTGACGTTGATCAGCGCAGGTTCGGCCACGACCCGTTCCGATCTAGCGAGGCTCACCGGCCTGGCCAGGTCCACGATCTCCCAGCGCGTGGACGCGCTGATCGAGCGCGGGCTGGTCGAGGAGACCGAGAGCGGTGAGTCCACCGGTGGCCGGCCGCCGCGCCAGCTGCGCCTGCACACCGAGGATCACGCCTTCGCGGGCGTCGACCTGGGGGCCACGCACTGCCGGGTCGTGCTGATGGACATCTCGGGCAACCTGCTGGCCGAGTGCGAGGACTCGCTGCTGATCGGCGAGGGGCCGGAGAAAGTGCTCGCCCACGTGGACCAGCGTCTCGACCAGCTGCTCGGCGAGGCGGGGCGGCCCCGGTCGGCGCTGCGCGCCATCGGGGTCGGGGTGCCGGGGCCGGTGGAGTTCGCCACGGGACGGCCGAACAACCCGCCGATCATGCCGGGCTGGAACGACTACCCCATCCCCGAGTACTTCGACGGCGTGTCGGTGCTGGTCGACAACGACGTCAACGTGATGGCGCTCGGCGAGCACCGTCACTCGTTCCCCGGCGCCGGCCACCTGCTGTTCGTCAAGGTCGGCACGGGCATCGGCTGCGGCATCATGGCCGAGGGCAAGCTGCACAGGGGAGCCCAGGGCTCGGCCGGCGACATCGGGCACATCCGGGTCAGCGGCCACGAGGACGCGGGCTGCCGGTGCGGCAACAGCGCCTGCCTGGAGGCCGTGGCCGGCGGTGCCGCCATCGCGCGGCGGCTGAGCGAGCTGGGCCTGCCGGCCGAGTCGGGCGCCGACGTCGTGGCGCTCGTACAGGCGGGCAACACCCAGGCGCTGCGGCTGGTCAGAGAGGCCGGCCGGCTCGTCGGCGAGGTGCTGGCCAGCCTGGTCAACTTCTTCAACCCCGAGGTCATCGTCATCGGCGGCGCGCTGTCACGGGTGCACGAGCACCTGCTGGCCGGGATCAGGGAGACGGTCTACCGCAGGTCGCTCCCGCTGGCCACGCACCACCTGTCGATCACGCCGAGCCGTACGGGCATCAACGCGGCCGCGCTCGGGGCGGGGATCCTCGCCATCGAGCACTACCTGTCTCCGGACAACATCAACCGGATCGTCAACGCCTGAAAGGGACCTTCCCCGTGCTGGTCATGAAGGGCATCGTCAAGCAGTTCCCCGGTGTGCGCGCGCTGGACGGGGTCGACCTGGACGTACGGGCGGGCGAGGTGCACTGCCTGCTCGGCCAGAACGGCGCCGGCAAGTCCACCCTGATCAAGGTGCTGGCCGGAGCGCACCAGCCGGACGAGGGCACGATCCTGTTCAACGACCAGGAAGTGCGCCCGAGCAGCCCCATCGACGCCATCAGGCTCGGTTTCGCCACGATCTACCAGGAACTCGACCTGGTCGACGGGCTCAGCGTGGCCGAGAACATCTTCCTCGGCCACGAGCACGCCCGCTTCGGCTTCGTCAACCGGGCGGCCGCCAGGCGCGCCGCCCGCGAGGTGCTCGAACGGCTCGGCCACGGGGAGATCCGCGCGTCGGCCGAGGTGGGGCGGCTGTCGCCGGCGGCCAAGCAGGTCGTGTCCATGGCCAGGGCGCTCTCCCACGACGCCCGCCTGATCATCATGGACGAGCCGTCCGCCGCCCTCGCCCACGACGAGGTCGCCAACCTCTTCCGCATCATCCGCGAGCTGACCGCCCAGGGCGTGGCCGTGGTCTACATCTCGCACCGCCTGGAGGAGATCCGCGAGATCGGCGACCGGGTCACCGTGCTGAAGGACGGCCGCACGGTCGCCGTCGGGCTGTCCGCGCGGGACACCCCCACCGGGGAGATCGTCTCGCTCATGACCGGCAGGAACGTCGAGTACGTCTTCCCGCCCCGGGCCGGCCGCTCGCCGGGCGAGGAAGTGCTCAAGGTCGAGAACCTGTCCTCGCCGGGCGTCTTCTCGGGCGTGTCGTTCTCCGTCCGGGCGGGCGAGATCGTCGGGCTGGCCGGGCTCGTCGGCTCGGGCCGCTCGGAGATCCTGGAGGCCGTGTACGGCGCCCGCCCCGCCTCGGGCCGCGTCCTGCTCGCCGGAACTCCCATGCGCCGCAGCGTCGTCGGCACCGTCAAGCGCGGCATGGGCCTGGCCCCGGAGGAACGCAAGGCCCAGGCCCTCCTCCTCGACCAGAGCGTCACCGCCAACATCACGCTGGGCACCCTGCCGGGGTTCGCCAGGTTCGGCTGGATCGACCGCAAACGGGAGCGGGCCGAGGCCAAGCGCCTGTCGGAGATGTTGGACATCAGACCACCCGATCCCGAACGCCCGATCCGGACCCTGTCCGGCGGCAACCAGCAGAAGGCCGTGCTCGCCCGCTGGCTGCTCGGCGGCCGCAAGCTGCTCCTGCTCGACGAACCGACCAGAGGCGTGGACGTGGGCGCCAGGGCCGAGCTGTACGCGGTGATCCGCAACCTGGCCGAGCAGGGGATCGGCGTGCTGCTGGTCTCCAGCGAGGTGCCCGAGGTGCTCGGCCTGGCCGACCGGGTGCTCGTGTTACGCGAGGGCACGGTCATCCACGAGGGCGACGCCGAGGGCCTGGACGAGCACCGCGTACTCGACATGATCATGAATGGGAGGGCGGCGTGATGAGCGAGCCCACAACGGACCGGCCGCTCGCGGGAGTGGGGTCGCCCCCGTCGCCGGGCGGCTTCCGCGCCAGTTTCGGAGAAATGCGACATCTCGGGCTGTTGGCGGCGCTGGCGCTGCTGATCGTCGTCGGCCTCGTCACCGTGCCCGGGAACTTCGCCACCGCCTCCAACCTCGTCAGCATCCTCTCCCTGGCCGCCACGATCGGCGTGATCACGGTCGGGGCCACGTTCGTGATCATCGGCGGCGGCATCGACCTGTCGGTCGGCGCGGTCATGGCGCTGGCCTCGGTCTGGGCCACGACGCTGGCCACGCAGTCGTACGGGCCGGTGGTGATGGCGATCTGCGCCATCGCCGTCGGCACCGGGGCGGGGCTGGTCAACGGGTTACTCATCGCCTACGGGCGACTGGTGCCGTTCATCGCGACGCTGGCCATGCTCGTCGCCGCCCGAGGGCTGGCGCAGCGCATGTCCGACCGCAAGACGCAGCTCATCCAGTCCGACAACTCCGCCATCGTGGACCTGTCGACCACGCGCCTGCTCGGCATCCCGCTGCTGGTCTACATCTTCGCGCTGGTCGTGGTGCTCGGGTGGATCGTGCTCAACCGCACGACGTTCGGGCGGCGGACGTACGCGGTCGGGGGCAACCCCGAGGCGGCCAGGCTCGCCGGGATCAACGTGCGCAGGCACACGATGCTGCTCTACGCCCTGTCGGGGCTCTGCTGCGGCATCGCCGCGATCCTCATCATGGCGCGTACGACGACGGGCTCGTCCACCCACGGCGACCTGTACGAGCTCGACGCCATCGCCGCCGTGATCATCGGCGGCACGCTCCTCACCGGGGGCCGGGGCACGATCGTGGGCTCGATCCTGGGCCTGCTGATCTTCACCCTCATCACGAACCTGTTCATTCTCAACGGGCTCAACACCAGCGACCAGCTGATCGCCAAGGGCCTGATCATCGTCGTCGCCGTCCTTCTCCAGCGGCGGAACTTGAAGGAGAGATCACCATGAGTGAGAACGTCGCGCGCAGGGGATTCCTTGTCGGCGGAGCCGTACTCTTAGCGACGGGCTGCACCAGCAACGAGCCCGTCGCCTCGACCAGCAGCAGCGCGGCCCCCGCGCCCGCTCCCGCGGCCAGCGGCAATGACCAGCCGGGGGACAAGGTCACGATCGGCTTCTCGGCGCCCGCCGCCGACCACGGCTGGATCGCGGCCATCGCCAAGAACGCCGAGAGCGCCGCGAAGCAGTACACCGACGTCGAATTCAAGCCCGTCGAGCCGACGAACGACATCAACCAGCAGATCTCCGCGGTCGAGTCGCTCATCGCGGCCAAGGTGAGCGCGCTGGTCATCCTGCCCAACGACGGCCAGCAGCTGAACCAGGTCGCGCTCCAGGCCACCGCGGCCGGGATCCCGGTCATCAACCTCGACCGCGTCTTCCCCGACAAGCTGGCCTACCGGACCTGGATCGGCGGCGACAACTACGGCATGGGCGTCGCGGCCGGGCAGTACATCGGCAAGCAGCTCAAGGACAAGGGCGTCGCCAACCCCGTCATCGTCGAGATCCAGGGCATCGCCACGCTGCCGCTGACGCAGGACCGCAGCAAGGGCTTCGCCGACGCGCTGAAGACGTTCGGGTTCAGCGTCACGGCCAAGCAGGACGCCAAGTTCACGGTCGAGACCGGCAACCAGGTGGCCACGTCGCTGCTCCAGGCGCACAAGAAGATCGACGCGCTCTGGAACCACGACGACGACCAGGGCGTCGGCGTGCTGGCCGCGATCAAGGAGGCGAACCGGAACGAGTTCATCATGGTCGGCGGCGCCGGGTCGCTGAACGCGATGAAGGAGATCCAGTCGGGTACGTCGGTGCTGAAGGCCACGGTCACCTACAGCCCCACGATGGCCTCCTCGGCGATCAAACTCGCACGTCTGATCGCGCAGGGGAAGGGCATGAGTGATCTGGTGGAGAACCAGGTTCCGCAGTCCATCACGCTCGCATCCGAGACCATTACCAAGGACAACGTCGAGAAGTACCTGTCGCTCGGCTTCGAATCCTGATCGGGGGTTGCATGTCAGACAAGACCACCATCGGCGTGGGCATGATCGGCTACGCCTTTATGGGCCGCGTCCACTCCCAGGCCTGGCGCAGCGTCTCGGCCTTCTTCGACCTGCCTTTGGTGCCTCGCATGGCGGTGCTCGGCGGCAGGTCGAAGGAGAGCACCGAGGCGGCCGCCGCACAGCTCGGCTGGGCCGATGTCGAGACGGACTGGCGAGAGCTGATCAAGCGCGACGACGTGCAGATCGTCGACATCTGCACGCCCGGTGACTCGCACGCCGAGATCGCCATCGCCGCGCTGCAGGCGGGCAAGCACGTGATCTGCGAGAAACCGCTCGCCAACACCGTCGAAGAGGCCGAGGCCATGGTCCGGGCCGCGCAGGCGGCGCCGTCCTCGG
Organism: Nonomuraea sp. NPDC003201; assembly: GCF_053590415.1. NCBI lineage: Bacteria > Bacillati > Actinomycetota > Actinomycetes > Streptosporangiales > Streptosporangiaceae > Nonomuraea > Nonomuraea sp. NPDC003201. The sequence goes on along the minus strand of NZ_JBSFTC010000016.1, from coordinate 20,632 downwards.
TCAAGAGCATGGTGGCCTTCAACTACCGGCGGGTGCCCGCGATCGCGCTCGCCCGCCGGTACGTCGAGGAGGGCCGGATCGGCGAGGTCAGGCACGTACGGGCCGCGTACCTGCAGGACTGGATCGTCGACCCGGAGTTCCCGCTGGTCTGGCGACTGCAGAAGGACAAGGCGGGCGCGGGCGCGCTGGGCGACATCGGCTCGCACATCGTGGACGCGGCCCAGTTCATCACCGGGCAGCAGCTGGTGGGCGTCTCCGCGCTGACGGAGACGTTCATCAAGGAACGCCCCGTCGCCGCGGCGTCCGCGGGCCTGGAGGCCACCGGCACCGGCGACATGGGCCAGGTGACCGTGGACGACGCCGCCCTGTTCATCGGCCGGCTCTCGGGCGGAGGGCTGGCCTCGTTCGAGGCCACCCGCTTCGCCTTCGGCCGCAAGAACGCGATGCGCATCGAGATCAACGGCTCGCTCGGCAGCCTGGCGTTCGACTTCGAGGCCATGAACGAGCTGTGGTTCAGCTCCGGAGGCGGCGGCTTCGAGCGGATCCTGGTCACCGAACCCGACCACCCCTACGTGGGCGCCTGGTGGCCGCCCGGGCACGGGCTCGGCTACGAGCACACCTTCACCCACGAGATCAACGACTTCCTGGAGGCGATCGCCACCGGAGCCGACCCCACGCCGTCGTTCGCCGACGGGCTTCGGGTGCAGCGGGTGCTGGAGGCGGTCGAGCGGAGCGCGGCTGAGGGCAGCCGCTACATGAACGTGGAGGACTGACACATGCGACCTGTCACCCTGTTCACGGGGCAGTGGGCCGACCTGCCGTTCGAGGAGGTGTGCAGGCTGGCCGCCGAATGGGGCTACGACGGCCTGGAGATCGCCTGCTCGGGCGACCACTTCGACGTGGCCCAGGCCGTGGCGGACCCGTCGTACGTGGAGCAGAAGCACGCCCAGCTCGACAAGCACGGCCTCAAGGTCTGGACCATCTCCAACCACCTTGTCGGCCAGGCGGTGTGCGACCTCATCGACGAGCGCCACAAGTCCATCCTCCCCGCCCGCATCTGGGGCTCCGGCGACCCCGAGTCGGTCCGCCAGGCGGCGGCGGAGGACATGAAGAACACGGCCCGCGCGGCCGCTCTGCTGGGCGTGGACACGGTGGTCGGCTTCACCGGGTCGTCGATCTGGCACACGGTCGCCATGTTCCCGCCGGTGCCGGCGTCGATGGTGGACGCCGGGTACCAGGACTTCGCCGACCGCTGGAACCCGATCCTCGACGTCTTCGACGAGGTCGGGGTGCGCTTCGCGCACGAGGTCCACCCGAGTGAGATCGCGTACGACTACTACACGACCGCGCGGACCCTGGAGGCGATCGGCCACCGCCCCGCCTTCGGCCTGAACTGGGACCCGTCCCACATGGTCTGGCAGGACCTGGACCCGGTCGGGTTCATCCTGGACTTCAAGGACCGCATCTACCACGTCGACTGCAAGGACACGCGCATGCGCGTGGGCGACGGCCGCAAGGGCCGCCTGTCCTCGCACCTGCCGTGGGCCGACATGCGCCGCGGCTGGGACTTCGTCTCGACCGGGCGCGGCGACGTGCCCTGGGAGGACTGCTTCCGGGCGCTGAACTCGATCGGGTACGAAGGGCCCATTTCGATCGAGTGGGAGGACGCGGGGATGGACCGGCTGGATGGGGCTCGGGAGGCGCTCGGCTACATCCGCAAGCTCAACTCCATCACCCCACCGGCCACCGCCTTCGACGCCGCCTTCTCCACGACGTAAGGCCTTTTGCGAGGGGGGCGCTGCACGCCTCGGAGCTCCAGACAGCGCCTCCCTTCAGGCCCCCCGCGCCCACCGGTTGCCTGGTTACCGGCTTGGCCTGCTGGAGCCCGCCTCGAATCGCGAGTGGCAGCCGCTCGACCCTCAACCGGGGCCGTACAGCCGGATGTCGAGGTCCAGATCGCCCAGCCTCTCCCGGATGAGCGCCCGCACCTCCGGCCAGGCCAGCCCACCGTGCCCGCAGCCCAGGGGTGGGATCGCGATGCTGCCGAGGCGCAGCTCGACCAGGAGCCGCGCCAGGTCGTCCAGCCCTGCGGCGATGTCCGGCAGCCTGGACTTCTGGCGCCAGTGGCGTTTGGTCGGGAAGTTGAGCACCCACCGATCGCCGTCGCCGAGCCGTACCGGGAGGACGTGCCCGATCCGCATGCGGCCGTCGGCACACGCCTGCGCGTAGGCGGCGAACACCTCGGGGAACGCCTGCTTGAACTCCAGGGCGATCCCCTTGCCCATCACCCCCACGGTGTTGACCGCGTTGACGAGGGCTTGCGCGTCGTCTTGGAGCAGGTCGCCGGTGGTTTCCGTGATCAAGGATGCTCTCCCGCGGCTCGAGGTGCCCGACCACCAGAACTAGCAGGCACCCCCGACAATCACCGTCGCCACGAGGCCGGTCAGCGTAGCGCCGGCTCGGTCGCGCGCACCGTGGACATGACCTCATATGGCACAAGTCGCATCTCTGAGAGCCCGGGCTGCAGGTCCGCGCCGTGTCGTTCTCCGGCGGGAAGGCCGGCCGGGTCAAGTCCGAGTATCCCGTACCTCCGCATCTCGCACCCTCGCCATTGACATGTTGACCTCAGGTCATTTACTAATGACCTGAGGTCAACAATCGAGGAGATGCAGATGTCCAACGCGACGAACAGTGAGATGTCCGGCTTCCACCTGGTCGCCAAGCTTCTCGACCACGCGTCGAGGCCCGACCCGTATCCGATCTACGCCGAGTTCCGCGCCCGCGGCCCGTTGTGGATCGAGGAGATGTCCTCGCTGGTGGTGACCGGCTACCGCGACTGCGAGACGCTGCTGCGGGACCAGCGGCTCAGCGCCGAGCGGTGGCGGTTCTTCCAGCCCGATGGGGCAGCAGACCCGTACCCCGCGGACGCTCCCGCCTCGGTACGGCGGCCGTGGTTCCTCTCCCTGGATCCTCCGGACCACACCCGGCTGCGGCGTCTGGTCAGCAGCGCGTTCACCGCCCGTACCGTCGCGCGGATGGAGGACTCCGTCACGCGGCTGGTCGATGAATGCCTCGACCGCGCGGCCGAGGGGGAGACGTTCGACGTGATGTCCGGCCTCGCCTACTCGCTGCCGGTGACGGTCATCTGCCGGATGCTCGGCGTGCCGCAGGCCGACGAGCGGCTGTTCCACGGGTGGACCGCCCAGCTCACCCGGCTGCTCGACGGGTTCGGCAATCCTGGCGACGGGAACGACGAGTGGGCGGGTGGCATGGCGGACATGCACCGGTACGTCAACGACCTCGTCGCCGAACGGCGCCGGAGCCCGCGCCGGGACGACCTGATCTCCGAGCTGCTCGCCGCGCAGGAAGGCGGTGACGCGCTCAGCCATGACGAACTGGTCTCCACGATCGTGCTGTTGCTGGTGGCGGGCCATGAGACGACGGTCAACCTGATCGCCAACGGCGTGCTCGCCCTGCTGCGGCACCCCGGCCACCTCGCCGCCCTGCGCGCCGACCCCGGTACGGCGTCCGCGGTCGTCGAGGAGACCCTGCGCCACGACCCGCCCGTCCAGCTCACCGCCCGGGTCGCCAAAGAGGACATGAGCGTCGGGAAGGCGAAGGTGCCCGCGGGCAGCCTGGTCATCCTGCTGCTGGCCGCAGCTCACCGGGACCCGGAGGCGAACCCGGACCCGGACCGGTTCGACCCGGCCCGCGAGCAGATGCGGCATCTGGGCTTCGGCTTCGGTCCGCACTTCTGCCTCGGCTCGCCGCTGGCCCGGCTCGAAGGCCGGGTGGCGATGGCCGCGTTCGCCCGGCGCGTACGGGAGCCCAAGCTGGTCGCCGACCCGCCGCCGTACCGGGAGCACATCAACCTTCGCGGCGTCAGCGAGCTCCTCATCTCCCACGCAGGGGTGATGACGTGACGGTCGGCTAACCTGATGCGATGGTGACCTCCAGGAGCCGGCGCCGCCTTTCCCCCGAGGCCAGGCGCGGCGAACTCATCGACGCCGCCATCCGGCTCCTGGACTCCGGGCAGGACGTGACCAACTGGGTCCAGGCCGTCACCGCCGAAGCCGACGCCGCCAAGGGCACCTTCTACGTCTACTTCTCCTCCTGGGAGGAGATGGTCGCCGCGGTACGCGACCGCGTGCTACGGGACTACGTGGACCGCTTCCACCGGCTCGCCGAAACCACCGAGCCGATCGACTGGTGGGCCACCCTCGACGCCGAATGCGCGGCGGCCGTCGAGTCCATCGCCAGACCCGGCGGGCTCCACGCCGCGGTCTTCCACTCCAACCCCGCGCCCGATGGGGGGCCGGACATCATCGCCGCCATCGCCAAGGCGCTGCGGCGGGCCATGGACGACGGCGCGTTCCGCCAGGTCGACCCGCATGTCGCGGCCACGCTCCTGTTCACCGTCCTGCACAGCGCCGCGGACGCGATCGCCGCCGGGGAGCCGCCGCAGGTCTGGCTGGAGGCCGTGAGCGACCTCAACCGCCACTGGCTCGCGCCGGCGCCGACGCAGTAGAAGGGGCCACCGCGGCGGCCCCTTTCACTCGGAACAGAGTCAGTCCATGACGACGATCTGGCGGAGGACCTCGCCGCCCCGCAGCGCCGCCACCGCGTCGTTCAGGTCCGACAGGCGGATGCGGGCGCTGATCATCGACTCCAGGTCCAGCTTGCCGGCCTTGTGGAGCTTGGCGAAGTAGGGGAAGGCGTGGCGCACGTCCGCCTCGCCGTACAGGCTGGACAGCAGGTTCTTGCCCTCGAACAGCAGGCTGAACGCCGAGATCGACACCATGTCGTCCACCGCGCCCGCCCCGACCACGATGACGTCGCCGCCCTGCCGGGTGATCTGCCAGGCGCTCTGGATGGTGGCCGCCTTGCCGACCACCTCGAAGCCGTAGTCGAAGCCGGCGCCGGCGGTGAGCTCGTTCAGGGTGTCGGGGACCTGCTCGGGGGTGACGGCGTGCGTGGCGCCGACCTTCTTGGCCAGCTCGTGCTTGGACTCCAGCGGGTCGATCGCGAGGATCATGCGGGCGCCGGAGAGGCGGGCGCCCTGGATGACCGACAGGCCGACGCCGCCGCAGCCGATCACCGCGACCGTGGAGCCGGGGCGGACCTTCGCGGTGTTGATCGCGGCGCCCACCCCGGTCGTGATGCCGCAGCCGATCAGGGCCGCCGCCTCCCACGACACGTCCTCGTCGATCTTGATCGCGCCCTGCCACGGCACGACGATCTCCTCGGCCCAGGTGCCGCACCCGGCCATCCCGTACGCCGTCGCCCCGTCGCCGCCGAACCGGAAGTTGCCCTTGCTGAACGCCTCGACCACGTACTTGATGCACAGGTACGGCTGGCCGCCCAGGCACAGGTCGCACTCCTGGCAGCCGGGCCGCCAGTTGATGACCACGTGGTCGCCCGGCTTGAGCGAGGTGACGTGCTCGCCCACCTCGACCACCTCACCCGCGCCCTCGTGCCCGAGCACCAGCGGCACGGGCTGCGGCAGTACGCCGGTCATGGCCGACAGGTCCGAGTGGCAGACGCCCGTCGCCTTGATCCGTACGCGTACGTCCGCCGGCCCCACGGGGGCCAGGGTGACGTCGTCGCGGATGTCCAGCTTGTCGTTGCCTACGGCGTGCAGGATCGCGGCGCGCATGGGTTCCTCCTCCGGCTGGTGCCTAGCGGGGCTATTCCTCTAGGGAAAGGGCGGCTTTGGGACAGGACCGGACGGCGTGGCGGACGCGGTCCTGCATCTCGGGGGGCGGTTCTGGCAGCAGGACGTGGAGCTGGTCGTCGTCGTCCACCTCGAACACCTCCGGCGCGAGCCCCATGCACACGGCGTTGGCCTCGCAGACCAGCTCGTCCACCTTGACTCTCATGCGAGCCTCCTGTGATCCCATGAGACCACTTTGGTGTACTCCACGACGTACGCAACTCGCTTCTGCCCGGTCTGCTCCACATACGGGCGCAGCAGCTCGTCCGGTACGCCCGGAGTCATCCGGCGGGTGACCGTCATCCCGATGTCCATGACGCGGTCGCGGTCGTCCACCCGCTCGGCGTTCCCGTACACCAGGACGCCTTGGAGCTCGGCGTAGTCGTCGCCCGTCTCGATCAGGCAGCTCACCCGGGAGTCGCGGGCAAGATTGCGGGCTTTCTGGGCTTTCGCGTAGGTCCAGAAGGTGATGCGTCCCTTGTCGAGCCCATAGAACATCGTCACCAAATGGGGTGTGCCGTCCGCGTTGATGGTGGCCAGCTGCAGCTTGCGCGAGCTCTCCAGGAAGGCGGTGACGTCGTCGTCCGACATGGCGATGCGAGCGCGCTGATTCACGTTGTAAGTAGAACAGGTTTCAGAACGGCGCTGCAAGGGTCCCCTGGAATGTTATTCGGTTCGGCTAGGCTGCATCCCCATGACGATGCCGTCAGAGCTGCTCTACGCAGCGAAGCACGCCAAGGGATTCATGCCGCACAACGAGGGGCTGGCCCTGTACGAGGCCGCCTGCCAGTACGGGAAGCTGGGCCCCGTCTGTGAGATCGGCACATACTGCGGGAAGTCGGCCGTCTATCTCGGCGCGGCGGCCAGGCAGGCCGGGTCGGTGGTCGTCACCGTCGACCACCACCGGGGCTCCGAGGAGATCCAGCCAGGGTGGGCCCACCACGACCCGACGCTGGTGGACCCCCGGTTCGGCAAGATGGACTCGCTGCCGACGTTCAGGGCCACGATCGCGTCCGCGGGGCTCGAGGACGAGGTGATCGCGATCGTCGGCCGGTCCGAGCAGGTCGCCGCTCTCTGGAGGACGCCTCTGGGGATGTTGTTCATCGACGGCGGGCACTCCGAGGAGCCGGTGACCCGCGACTACGAGGGCTGGGCGCCGCACGTCATGGAGGGCGGGGCGCTGGTCTTCCACGACATCTACCCCGATCCCGCCGACGGCGGGCAGGCGCCGTACCGGGTCTACCAGCGGGCGGTGCGGTCGGGCGCCTTCAGCGAGGTGTCGGTGGAGGGCTCGCTCCGCGTGCTGGAGCGCGTCGGCCCCGGAATCTAGTCAGCAGCGGTGGCGCTGGCTCCAGGACCGGCGGGTCTGGGACTGCCAGCGCCGGAAGTCCTCGTGCGTGTGCGCCTCGTGCCCGAGCGCCAGGAGCGCCTGGTCCGTCCACGAGGCGGCCGCCTCGGGTTCGGCCCCGGCCAGGATCGGCACGGCCTGCGCCGTGTGGTCCGGCAGCGTCCCCGACCGCAGCCGGGCGGCGACGGCGAACGCGCACCCCTGGGCCAGCTGGGCGCGGAACCCGTCGGCCCCGGCGTGCTCGGTCAGCCACCACAGCTCGTCGGAGTCGGCCCCGCCCGTGTACGTCGCCGCGAACCCGATCCCGCTCCACAGGTCGCCCCGACGTCCCGCCGGATATCCACCGATCCTGGCGGCGATGTCGTCGGGCGAGGCGCTGTCGTGATACCAGAGCAGCCGCCCCAGCCCCTGGTCGAACACCGCGCAGTGCGCCCGGGTCAGCAGGTCGGGCATCGTGCGCTCGCCCACCATGCGGTCGGCCCTGGCCAGGCTCCACTGGAACCCGAACCCGTCCACGGCCAGCCAGCGCAGCAGCGGATGCGCGCGCCGCGCGCCCCACAGGGGCCGCAGCCGCAGCAGGGCGTAGCCGCGACCGGCGCCGACGTAGGCGGCGTGGCGATGATGCTGGGCGGGGCCGGTGAGTAGCTCGTGAAGGCGCCGGCCCCGCGTCAGCGTGAGCAGGTCGAGTACGGTGCAGGCGGCGGCCGCCCCTTCGTAGCCGAAGGGCCGCTGCTCAGCCGATATGTCCTCGACCTTCTCAATCTCCCGGGACATCACCGCGTTGAAGCCGAAAACGTATGCACTTTCGGCATCGGTGAAGACCGCTCGGGAAGCTCCTCCTCTGAGCCGGAATCGTCGCCGGCCCAGATCGGACTCCAGAGGATCCTTGACCAGGAACCTCCGCAGCCCCCTCGCCCGGGACAGTGTCGGCTCGGTCCTGACCTGATCCAAGAACGAAGTTGTGCCCGTGTCGCCCACGCTTCCCCCGAAGACGCCTCGTACGAGTCACTCAGAAGCTAGTAAGCCCATTGCGTCGATCATCGGCGGCGCACCGGATTTCGGCGGCAAAGAACCCGCAAAAGCGCTTGTGCGGGCGTGGGGTCAGAGGTCGTCGCGGCGTACCAGGCCCGTGCCGGCGGCGCAGCCGCAGGTCTCCGGGTCGGACACCGACGTCCCCACGATGTCCCTGAACAGGCCGGACCCCGGCGTCAGCGCCAGCAGCGCGTCGGCGGCGAGCACGACGGCGGCGGCCGTGTACCCGGACCGTTCGTGGGGGAAGTGCTTGAGGTTCGCGAACTGCCAGCCCGTCCAGTACGAGCCGTCCTCGTGCCGCAGGTGCTGCACGTCCGTGAACAGCGTGACCGCCCGCCCCCGGTCTCCCAGCGCGTCGAGCGTGAGCACCAGCTCGCACGTCTCCGCCCCCGTCACCCACGGCTGGTCGGACACGCACCTGATCCCGAGCCCGGGCACCACGAACGTGGCCCACTCGCGCTCCAGCAGCTCGAACGCCTGCTGCCCGCGCACCGCGCCGCCGAGCACCGGGTAGTACCAGTCCATGGAGAAGCGGCTCTTGTCCGCGAACGCCTCGGGATGCGCCGCCAGCACGTGCGCCAGCCGGTCGGCGGCCAGCTCCCAGTGCGGCTGCGGGTCGCCCAGGTGGTCCGCGAGCAGCACGCCGCAGCGCAGCCCCTGGTGGATGGAGGAGCACCCGGTGAGCAGCGCGAGCGTCGAGGCGACGCCGTGCGCGTCGCGCTCCCAGACGATCTCCCCGCGCTCGGTCTGCAGCCCCGCCACGTAGTCGAGCGCGGCCTTGACCATGGGCCAGTGCTCCTCGGTGAACGCCTGGTCGCCGGTCACGAGATGGTGGTGCCAGAGCCCGGCGGCGACGTAGGCGGCGTGGTTGCTCTCGCCGCCCTGCTCCGTGGGCACGCCGTCGGCCAGCTTCATCGGCCAGGAGCCGTCGGGGCGCTGGTGGCGGGCCAGCCACGCGTAGCCGCGCCGTACCGGCTCGCCGAGTCCCGCGACGGACATGGCCATCAGGCACTCGACGTGGTTCCAGGCGTCCACGTGGCCTTCCGGCCACGGCACGCCGCCGTCGTCCTGCTGGATCGCCGCGATGCTCTCGCCCGTCCGCACGACCTCCGCGTGGGAGATCATGGCTTCCTGACGTAGAGGACCACGCTCTTGCCGATGATCGGGTTGAGCACGGCTTCGGCGATCCTGGTGGCGGCCGGGCGCTTCATGATGTCCCAGACCAGCAGCTCGTGGTACGCCTTGGCGAGCGGGTGGTCGTCGTTGCCGACGCCGACGGCGCACTTGATCCACCAGTACGGCGCGTGCAGGCCGTGGGCGTGGTGGTGGGGGCCGATCTCGAACCCGATGGACTTCAGCTTGGCCGACAGCTCAGCCAACGTATAAATCCGGACATGTCCCCCGGGGGCCGTGTGGTAGGCCTCGTCCAGCGCCCAGCAGATCCGTTCGGGCAGGAAGCTCGGCACGGTGACGGCCGCCGTACCGCCCGGCTTGAGCACGCGGAAGAGCTCGCGCATGGCCGCCATGTCGTCTGGGATGTGCTCCAGCACCTCGGCCGCGATGACCCGGTCGAAGCTGCCGTCCTCGAACGGCATGTCCAGCGCCGTACCCTGGACGATCTGCCCGCTCGCCCCCGGCGGCACCTCGCCCGCCTTGTCCATCGCCGCGAACATGGCCGCCACGCCGTCCAGCTCCGCCTGGTCCATGTCGAACGCGATCACGTCCGCTCCCCGGCGCAGCGCCTCGAAGGCGTGCCTGCCGCCGCCGCAGCCCAGGTCGAGCAGGCGCACGCCGGGGCCGACGGGAAGCCGGTCGAAGTCGACGGTCAGCACTGGTCAGCCTCTTCTCTTGTGGTTCTCCATGGCCTCGAGGTACGCCTCGACGGTCTTCTTGGCCACGACGTGCCAGGTGTAGCGCTCCATGACGCGGTCGTATCCGGCCTTGCCCACGCGTTCGCGCTCCTCGGGGGAGTCGTGCAGGCGGCGCAGCACCGCGGCCAGCTCCTCGGGGTCGCCCGGGGCCACCTGGATGGCGGCGTCGCCCACGACCTCGGGCAGCGCTCCCGTACGGCTGGCCACGAGGGGCGTGCCGCAGGCCATGTGCTCGACGGCGGGCAGCGAGAAGCCCTCATAGAGGGAGGGGACGACCGAGATCTCCGAGGTGGCGATCAGCTCGCCCAGCTCGTCGTCGGAGATGCCGTGCACGAAACGCACCCGGTCCTGCAGCGACAGCTCCTGGACGAGCTGCTCGGTCGGGCCGCCGGGGGTGGGTCGGCTGACGACGGTGAGGTGCACGTCGCGCTCGGTGGCCAGCTTCGCGACCGCCCGCAGCAGCGTCGCGACGCCCTTCATGGGCGAGTCCGCGCTGGCCACGGCCACGATCGAGCCCTTGCGCCGGGGCTTGTCCGGGCGCGGGTGGAAGTAGCGGGTGTCGACGCCGAGGGGGATCAGGCGCATGTTCGCCTGGGGGACGTTGAAGTCGCGGTGGATGTCGGCCAGCGACGACTCGCTGACGGTCAGGATCGGGCTCAGCCGGGGCGCGACGCGCGACTGCATCTTCACGAACCCGTACCAGCGGCGCAGGCTCAGCTTCTTCCCGCCGGTGGCGGCCTCGAGCTCGATGCGGCGGTCGACGCTGATCGGGTGGTGGATGGTGCCGACCACGGGGAACATCCGCTGGATGCCCAGCAGGCCGTATCCGAGGGTCTGGTTGTCCTGTACGACGTCGAAGTCGCCGATGCGCTTCTTCAGCTCGCGGTAGGCCCGCAGCGTGAACGTCAGCGGCTCGGGGAACCCCGCCGTCCACATCGTCCCGACCTCGAGCCAGTCGATCCAGTCGCGGTATTCGTGCAGCTTGGGCGTTCTGAACGGGTCCTCGTCGCGGTAGAGGTCGAGGCTGGGCACCTCGCGCAGGATGACGCCCTCGTCCAGCTCGGGATAGGGCTGGCCGGAGAACACCTCGACGTGGTGCCCTAAGGCGACCAGCTCGCGGCTGAGGTGGCGAAGATAGACGCCTTGGCCACCACAGGTGGGCTTGCTGCGGTAGGACAACAACGCGACTCGCAGCCTTCGATCCCGCCGGGCTGGCTCTTCCACGACACCCCTTTCTCCGCCGGTAGGGCCCTTGAGATGGGCGTGTACCGTGAAGATGACCTTAGTCCGAGAAGGCTACCATTCGGTAGGTCGGGTGGAATTGTTCACAATTACGGTTAAACGTCGTGCGAACTGCGACGTTGCCGTAACCGAGCGTGGTTCGGTGGAACGGGTTCTAGGTGGGCTGGTGCCCTATCTGGGCGCTTAGCTGTACATTCCGTCCCAGACAGATTGCTATACGCGATAGCAGGAGGACCCTTGGCCAGGCGAGCTCTGATCACCGGCATCACCGGCCAGGACGGTTCTTACTTGGCGGAGCACCTGCTGGAGCAGGGGTACGAGGTGTGGGGCCTGGCCCGGGGGCAGGCGAACCCGCGCGTGTCCAGGATGCGCAAGCTGCTCTCCGACGTGCGGGTGGTGCGGGGGGATCTGCTGGACCAGGGGTCCCTGATCTCGGCGGTGGAACGCGTTCAGCCTGACGAGGTCTACAACCTCGGGGCGATCTCGTTCGTGCCGATGTCGTGGGAGCAGGCGGAGCTCACGGCCGAGGTGACCGGGATGGGCGTGCTGCGCATGCTGGAGGCGATCCGGGTGTGCTCTGGGGCGTCGCGGGGCTCGGGCGCCTCCCGACAGATCCGCTTTTATCAGGCTTCATCCTCTGAGATGTTCGGGCAGGTCAGCGAGACGCCGCAGAACGAGCGGACCGGCTTCCACCCGCGCTCGCCGTACGGGGTGGCCAAGGCGTACGGGCACTTCCTCACGCAGAACTACCGCGAGTCGTACGGGATGTTCGCCGTGTCCGGGATCCTGTTCAACCACGAGTCGCCGCGCCGGGGGGCCGAGTTCGTCACCAGGAAGGTGTCCCTGGGGGTGGCCCGGATCAAGCTGGGGCTGGCCACCGAGCTGCGGCTGGGGAACCTGGAGGCGCGGCGGGACTGGGGGTTCGCCGGCGACTACGTGAAGGCGATGCACCTGATGCTGCAGGCCGCCAATCCCGAGGACTACGTGATCGGGACGGGGCGGATGAAGTCGGTCAGGGAGCTGGTGGAGGCGGCCTTCACGGCCGCGGGGCTGGACTGGGAGCGGTACGTGGTGACCGACCAGACGCTGCACCGGCCCGCCGAGGTGGACCTGCTGTGCGCGGACCCGAAGAAGGCGCGGACGCAGCTGGGGTGGGAGCCGAGCGTGTCGTTCGACGAGCTGGTGGCGATGATGGTCGAGTCGGACCTGCGGTTGCTCTCCGACGGAGGCGATCCCGACCAGGACAGCTCCTGGCCGTGACGGTCATCGTTCGCCTGTGACGGCCTGTCGATAGGTGCCCGGGGTCAGGCCGAAGTAGCGGGTGAACCAGCGGGTCAGGTGGCTCTGGTCGGCGAAGCCCGTCGCGGTGGCCGCCTCGCTGATGGCCGTGCCGCCGGCGATCAGCGTACGTGCCGCTCTGAGCCGTAGCTGTCGCTGGTAGTCGCTGGGGGACAGCCCGTACTCCGCGTGGAAGGCCCGGTAGACCGCGTAGCGGCTGGCGCCCGTGGCCCGCGCCAGGTCGTCGCTCGTGAGATCGTCCCTGAGGCGGTCATGGAGGAGCTGCCTGGCCTGCCGCGCGACCCTCGCCGACCTTCCTGGCCTGCCGTCCGGGTGGATCGGGGTCGTGGCGGCCCGCCGTACGATCGCCGCGACCGTGGCCGTGAGCAGCTCGTCGCGCCGCAGGGCCGTCGCGTCGGAGCCGAGGAGCTCCGCGTGCAGGGAGCGCAGCGCCCCCGCCAGGACGGGATCCTCGACCACGGGCGCGGCGAACAGGGGCAGGCCCAGGTGCCGGCCCGTCGCGTCGGTCAGGGCGTTCGACACGAGCTCGGGACCGATGTGGACGATCCGGTACGTGAAGCCGTACGCGTTCGTGGCGTGGCCGTCGTGGGGGTCCTCCGGGTTGAATGCCATGACCATGCCCGCCGAGCTCGTGTGCGCCGAGCCGCGGCAGGTGAACGACTGCGCGCCGGTCTCGGTGACCCCGAACGAGTAGGTCTCGTGGCTGTGCCGGTGGTAGACGTGCCGCTCGAAGTGGGCATGCATGGCCTCCACCGGCTGGTCGGGCGACCGCCAGTATCGGGACCAGTCATGTGCCATCCATCCATTGTCCTCATCGCCATTGACAAACCAAATTTTTACGTAAAGGATTGTTTTTGCGATGAGAGACGTCCTGTACCTGGAAGAGATCGAGCAGGCCGAGGCACTGCTCAAGCCGCAGCGCGTGGAGGTGCTGCGGCAGCTGGCCGAGCCTCGTACGTGCTCGGAGGTCGCCGAACGGCTCGGCCAGACACCGCAGCGGGTCTACTACCACGTCAAACGGCTGGTCGAGGCGGGCCTGGTGGACCTCGTGTCCGAGCGCAAGGTGCGCGGGATCCACGAGGGCATCTACCAGGCCGGTGCGCGCTCGTACTGGCTGTCGCCCCGGCTGGTGGGCCGGATCGGGCTGCGCAAGGCGCGTGACGAGCTGAGCCTCGGTTATCTGCTGGATCTCATGGAGGAGGTCCAGTCGGACATCGCGGCGCTCGACAGGAGCGCGCCCGAGCTGCCGTCCATCGGGTTGTCGGGGGAGATTCGCGTGCGTGCTGAAGAGCGTCAGGAGTTCCTGAACGATCTGCAGACGATGCTGCAGGGGCTGTTCACGCGGTACGGCGGGGCGGAGGGGGACGCGTTCAAGCTCGCCGTCGCCTGCTACCCGAACGCCACTCCCGACCCTGCTGCCACTCCGGACCCTCTGGCCACTTCGGACCCTCTGGCCACTTCGGACTCTCTTGCCACTCCTGACCCTCTGGCCACTCCGGACCCTCCGGCCGCTACCGACCCTCCGGCCGCTACCGACCCTTCCTCGTCCGACGCCTCTCCGGCGCTCACGGACGAGACCGGCCCGCACCGGCGGCCGGACGGGGGCGACCGGCCGCAACCAGCCTGAAGCCGACGCCCGACCGGCGACCGCCCACGCGGATCGGCCACTCACACTCACACTCGCCCTCTCCAAAGGAGAAGATGACGATGACCGAGCCCATGACGCTTCGTGCCCGCATCCAGGCGCCTGTCAAGGACGTGCGCCACGCACTCACCGACCCGGCCGCGCTGCGGATCTGGCTGGCCGAGCACGCCGAGGTGGAGCTGCCCGACCGGTTCGGGTTCTGGGGGCGTACCACGCCTGAGGGGGACGCGCCGCACCAGCGGCTGCTGCACGCGGACGACAGCACGGTGCGCTTTGCGTGGGTGCTGGACGGCGAGGAGACGACCACCGAGTTGACGCTGGAGGAGGACGGGGACGCGACCGTCCTGTCGCTGTCGCAGACGCACTTCGACTTCCAGGACGTCATCACGGGCAAGAGCATCCGGGGCGTGCTGCAGACGTACTGGTACCTGGCCATCGCCAACCTGGCCGAACACCTCGAGGGACGCGAGCTCACGCCCAAGATCGACTTCTCCTCCGTGGACCTGCGGGCCCAGGTCACGATCGACGCCTCGCCGTCTCAGGTGTTCGAGTCGCTGATCGACTCCGAGACGGTGACGAAGTGGTTCGGGTACCCGATCGAGATCGAGCCGCACGTGGGCGGGCGCTTCGCGATGGGCGGCCTGGCCAACGACCCCAGCCCGGCCAAGGTGCTGGAGCTGGAGCCCGGCCGCAAGTTCTCCCTGGACTGGGGCACCTCGGGAGTCGGCACGTGGGAGCTGGAGGGCTCCGGCGGGAAGACGCGGCTGACGCTGGTGCAGAGCGGGTTCGACGCGGAGCGCCCGCCGTACGCGGCGTGGGGCGGGATCCTGTCGGGCGTCGCGGAGCTGCGGCGCTACCACGAGATGCCGGACTGGCGGCCGGTCTTCGTGAGCTGACGCTCCCGCACCAGCGTTCAAGACACGGCGGGGGCGGGACGTGGAGACTCGTGACCATGCGTTTCGACACCAAGATCGGCATCGTGGTCCGCGCGGATCTGGCCGCATGGCAGAAGCTCAACGTCACCGCCTTCCTGTCCAGCGCGGTGGCGGGCGGGGTGCCCGGGCTCATGGGGGAGCCGTACGAGGACGGGTCCGGCAATTCGTACCTGCCGATGCTCCGCCAGCCCGTTCTCGTCTACACGGCCGACTTGGAGGGCCTCCGGGGCGTCCGGGAGAAGGCGGTGGGCAGGGAGATGGACGTGGCCGTCTACATCGAGGAGATGTTCAAGACGGGACACGACGCGGACAACCGAGCGGCCGTGCGAGCGGTGGAGGCCGAGGAAATGGCGCTGGTGGGGGTGGCGATCCATGGGCCGAAGAACGGCGTGGACAAGGTCCTGAAGGGCCTCCCCCTGCACCCTTGACCCGCAACCGCCACCGCGCTTTCAGGTTTGGCGTTTGTGGCGGCGGAGCCGACGGCAGCCGGGTTCGTTCGACGGCCCGGTGTCATCGCCTGCCCTCTCTTCGACCCCGGCCGGGCTTGATCGGTCTGGCCAGTGCGCTCGTTAAGGTGTCGTTCACTTGGTGAGCCGGTGGCGAGGCGCCGGAAATGATGTCGCCGAGCATTTGGCCGAAGCGTAAGGTGCGGGCGTGCACCCTGCTGATTTCTACACAGGTATCGTTGCCGAGTTATATGGGCCGCTGAAGTCCGTCGCCCAAGATCCAGAGCCCTACGCGGCGTTTGTCCGAGAGGCTGGTTCCCCGGCTCTGGAGCTGGGGTGTGGGGACGGCGATCCATTGCTCGACCTGCGTCGGCGCGGCCTGGACGTCGAGGGTGTTGACTCCTCGGCGGACATGCTGCAGCGGTGCCGTCACCGGGCGCGGAAGCAAGGCGTCGATGTCGTCGTCTACCAACAGCGCATGGAGGCGCTCGATCTGCCACGCCGCTACCGTGCGATCTTTCTTGCCGGGCCGACTTTCAACCTGCTCCCCGACGACTCCATCGCTCTGGCTGCCCTCCACCGCATCCGCAACCATCTCGCCGTGGGAGGCACTGCCCTGGTGCCGCTGTTCGTCCCGTCGCCCACACCTGCCGAACGGATCGGCCGAGTGCGCACCGCTACGGCGGACGACGGTGCTGAGTTGCGTGTCTCGGTGGTGTCCGAGGAGCGTAGCGATTCCGCGCGGACGCAGACGACGGTGTTGCGTTACGAGCGGTACCGCGACGGCGAGAGCACCATCGTGGACCGCCCCTGGGTACTGCACTGGTATACCCGCTCGGGATTCGAGAGCCTTGCCGCAGCCGCCGGCCTGATCGCGGTGTCTGTCCGGGAGACGCAAGGTGCCTCTGACCTGCAATTCCAGTTGCAAGCCGCTGGTCTAGAGGGTGACGCCGACGCGCCGGGCGAGTCCTAGCAGGCCGGAGAGCTTGCTGTGAGGATCCCGGCGAAGTAACTCGGTGATGACCTGGCGAGCACCGGAGCGCCGTACTTCAGAGGGCGCTATCTTCTCGGCGATGAGCAAGGCTCGTATTGCGGGGTCGGTCTTGCCGGCGCGGGAACTCCTGATGCGGCTGATCGACCTGCGAGCGGTGGAGCCGGGGGATTCTGCCTGGAGTGGGCGGGGTTGATGCCCGAGGTCGCCTGCCTGGAGTGGGCGGGGTTGATGCCCGAGGTCGCCTGCCTGGTGCGGTGGCGGGTTTCTAGACAGCCCCTCGCGGAGTGCGATCTTCGAACCCGCGTGAGCGTGCGGCTCCCGGCACAGGTTCTGTGTGCTGCGGTTGGGGGAGCATTGGCCGGTCCTGGTGCTGGTTACGGTCGGGGCGCAACGATCAGAGGCAGCGGCTGACCTGCGAAAACGTCAACGATGGGCTACTCGCGGGCCAACCCGGCCACCTCGGGGCAGCGTAGGTCCTAAACCGCAGGTCATCCCCTGAACTGTGGAAAACTCAACGTCCTCCACAGAACCCCATTCGGCCGCCCGCCACCAGCCCCGCCATAGCATCCTGTGCGCCATGCACCGCCCACACCACCCCACCCACCTCACCGTCACCGACCCCAGCCTCAGAGACCCCAGAGTCACCGACTGCACCGTCACCGACCCCGCTTACCCCAGCGCCGTAACCACGCCTCATGGCTCTCCACCCCATGCGGCACCGCGCCTCGGAGCTGTGGACCCCGAAAGAGGGACATCGACACCCAGCACCGCACCCCTGAAAGAGCCGCCTCCCGTTCAGGGAAAGACCGATCGCGGGCTTCCAAAGCCACAGATGCCACCCACCCCGCCATCACTCGCCGAGCGGACCGCCCGAATCACCCGAGCGATCCCGCAGGCCGTTGTCTGCCGCCAGACAGCCGCCCATATCTGGGGTCTGAACGCCCTGCACACCCCAGAAGCCGACTGGCCCATAGAGCTGACCGCCCCCGGCCACCTCGCTCTCCCAGGCTGCGTCACCTACCCGGCACCGCTCCCTCCGGAAGACATCACCACGCACAAGGGCGTCCGCCTCACCACCATGGAACGCACAGCCCTCGACTGCGCCCGCTGGTTGCCCCGTATGGAGGCGGTGGCGATCCTCGACCAGTTCGCACGCCGGGGCGTCGATCTCGAAGCTCTGTGGCACCGCCCGCTCAACTCCTGGCGCCTTCGCGACACCCTAGGCCTCGCCGACCGGGGCGCCGCCTCACCCAGGGAGAGCTGGCTCCGGGCCATCCTCGTGGAAGGCGGCCTTCCCAGACCCACCACCCAGATCCGGGTCGGGCTGGACGGAGACCGGTTCGCGTACCTCGACCTGGGCTGGGAGGAGTTCAAGGTCGCAGTCGAGTACGACGGCCAGGAGCATCACACCTCACCCGCCGACCAGCAACGCGACGCGGACCGCCGCGAGGAGTTGCGCCGACGCGGCTGGCGCGTGATCGCCGTCCGTCGAGACGTCATCCCCGGCCAGATCGCCGACCTCCTCCACCACGTGGCCAACGCCTTGATCGAATGCGGCTGGCAGCCCGGCCCGGAGCGCACCAACCACATCCTCCGCCGCATCCGAGCCGCCCGCCGCCGCTCCCGCTTCCGATTACTCAGCCACCCGCTCCTCCAACCCACCACGCCGAGTGCCGGTCAGACGGCCGCGCCCGCACGCCGGGCGCACGCCCACACCGGACCGATGACCGGTGCCGTGCCCAAATGCCAGCCAGACGCCACGCCGGAGCATCAGCCGGGCGCTACGCCGCAGTGTCGGCTGGGCGCTA